>NZ_JAUBVJ010000005.1:98867-148707 GCF_036702785.1 Microcoleus sp. AR_TQ3_B6
GATGACACCCTGCAAAGCTTTGGGATTAGCACCTTGGATGGCGGTGCGGGCAATGACTTTCTCAGTGGTGGTGGTAATAGCATCTTAGAAGCGGGTGCCGGCGATGATACCCTCAGTGCCGAATTTGGCAGTGGGAATGTGCTGCGAGGCGGTGCAGGTAGCGATCGCTATTTGTTGCAGGCTTCCGGGCAGAATCAAGTTCAAATTCAGGATACAGGTGGCATCGATCGCTTAGACTTTGCTGATTTTGAAAACAATGTCAGTACAAGCCCTACCCTGTCGCTGTCGCTGTCATCGGGAACTATAGGCTTGGCCCGACAAGGCACGAGTTTAGTGATTGACATCAATAAAGACGGCATCGTCAGGGCTGCCGATGACATTGTAATTTCCGACTTCTTCGGTGCCTCGGCGACTGTCGAAGGTGCTGGCTTTATCGAAACAGTGGGCAACTTCTCTGGTAGCCAGATTCTGGCTGCTAATTTACCAGACTCACCCACCACGCCGACACCCACCGCGCCGACACCCACCGTGCCAACACCCACCGCGCCAACACCGATTGCGCCCACCCCGCCGAAGCCCACACCGATACCCACATCGGCTACGACGCCCACACCGGTTACAACACCTACACCCGTTTTCACTCCCCCACCGCCTGTGACGATCGCACTTCCGATCGCACTCACACTCACAAACGCACCCGCACCGACAGGCTCAGCGTCAGGAAATATCGGCAGCAACAGCAATGACGTGATTATTGCGATCGACGCTAACAGTCCCGTCTACGGCAACAAAGGCAACGACACCTTAATCGGCAATAGCGAAAACAACACATTCTTCGGAGGCAAAGGTGACGATGCCTTATTTGGCGACGACGGCAACGATCTCCTATTTGGCAACGACGGCAATGACACCCTGATTGGAGGCGACGGTAACGATATCGAGTTAGGAGGAAAAGGTGACGACTTCTTGTATGGCGGCGACGGTAACGATGCCCTCAGCGGCGATCTAGGCAACAATACCTTAGCCGGCGACGCTGGTAATGACTCCCTGTACGGCGGTAAAGATAATGATGCTTTGCTGGGCGGTACTGGCAACGATTTCCTCTACGGCAAAGAAGGCAACGACATTCTGAGTGGCGTTGACGGCACTGCTGCTAATCCAGGGCTGGGCGAAGTCGATACCCTGATTGGCGCTGAAGGCAATGATACTTTCTTGCTGGGAGATGCCACCAAGTTCTATTACAACGATGGCAACGATACCGGTAGTGGCGCAGGCGACTACGCTTTGATTGTCGGTTTTAACCCGACTGAAGATATCCTCCAACTTCAAGGCGCTTCTAGCACTTACCAGTTAGGTGATTCTCCCGCAGGCAATCCTGCGGGAACCGCTATTTTTAAGAAGACGAATGGCGCGGATGAATTGATTGCGATCGTCCAATCAGTTTCTTTCCTGGCTATGGACAGCACCTCTTTGCGCTTCGTCTAACGGCAAAGTTCGATCGCCCTCGATCGATCGGCGGTTGAAACCGCTTCTGGTCAAACTTTCGTCCACTCCTAGCGGACTAAGAAATTTAAGTTAGATTAAGTCCTGCCTTTGGTGCAGGGCTTTTCTTGTGCGGCCCAGGGGCGATCGGCTGCCACCCACAATTAAGCGTCAAAATGCTATACTCAAAATCAGAAAATAGTTGTACAATGTTTTTCTAGTCGTTTTTTACCGCGACCCCCTCTAACGTCAAAGAAGGTCAAAGAAGGTGAAAGCAGGTAAAAAACACTAAGCGCGGGCGTAATTCAGTGGTAGAATGTCAGCTTCCCATGCTGAACGTCGTGGGTTCGAGTCCCACCGTCCGCTTGCGGAAAAAGTATTTAAACCCTTGAGAAATCAAGGGTTTTGGCGTTTCTAGGGCTTAACCTCTGTGGCTGCACAGGATGTTTTTGGAGACAAACACAGGGTTTTTGAGGGCTGTTTGGAGACAATTTGGAGACAAAATTGGAGACAATCAAGTCCCTAGCTCTGCCAATACGTCCAATACTGCTTCCATATCAGCCAAGTCTGCCCTCGACTTTTTACGCCGCGCTTTCAACTGGTTGAGCAAGTCGGCCGGTTCTGGAAATTCTGCGACGGTCTGCGCTGAGTTTTTATTTGCTTGGCGATCGTGCCGCGCTTCCTTGAGTTCTTGCTCCAGCATCTGCACCTTCAGTCCTAAATCGCCGTTGCGCTCGTGTAACTGATTCAGTTCTGCATCCCATTCTGTAAGTTGCTTGTTGGCCGCTTTCAATTCAAGCCTGAGCGATTCATCGTTGCCATCGCTCAGGCACTCAATTTTCCCAGCCGTTCCTCAATGGCGGCCATACGCTCCATCACGGGGTCAAGACTTGAACTTACAGCCTTGTCTACAATGTCTACAATATCTGTAGACACGACGCTATCATCGCTTGGTGTAGACAAACCTGTAGATCCTGTAGACAGCGCGTTAGTGTCGCTTGGTGTAGACACCGTAGACAGTGTTGTAGACGTGTCTGAGACTTCCTTGAGAATGCGTTGTGCAGCTTGACTTACCGACTCACCCTCTAGTCTCTGAGCTTCTATCCAGTTCAGGAAGTGGCCCGAAGCTCTGAACGATACGACTTGACTTTGACTCATTGTAGACACCTGTATACAGCATTTGTCTACAATAACTGATAACCGTCTACACTGTCAACATATTGTCTACAGAATTTGTAGACACAAAAATCCCCCCATAAGGGGGATGAGTTTGAGCCGTCAGTTGTCAGCCAGCCTCTAAATTTTCCGCAGGTTACAGAAGAGCATGGAAATTACCCGTCCGCCCCTCATACCTTCGCGCTCTTGCCAGTCCACTTTGCAACTGATACTGGTAGTAATCTCAACGATGCGACCGTGCCAGTTGTAGCTGGAGTCCTCTGGCTTGTTGCCAGCCACTTTGTCTCCGACCCTGAAAGCTTTGAGCGGGTCAGAGCAAGGGACGCCCGTAAGTAGTTCCACCAGTTTTTGCTTGTCAGAGAGGGTGAGTTTTGCTATTCCATTGCACAATTCCAAAATAGTTGGGTTTAGTGCTCCAGCATCTCCAGCAGCGCTCTGTGTAAGAGTTGTTTGCTCCAGCGGTGCTCCAGCAGGTATCTCTTGCTGGAGCACTGCTGGAGACAATATCCTTGCTGTGTCTACTGCTGGAGATGCTGGAGCAATTTTTCCACTTGTTTGAGACTTTTGTTTGCTAATGCCGAGATAGTAAAAATCACCCATTGTCCGCTGAGACTCAAAGCCCCGTTCTGTATGCCGATGTTTCTCTAATTTGGGGAAAATCTCACACAGTCGAGCGTACAACTGGTTTATAGCTTTCACGGGCTTATCCCACTGATTAGGGAGTTCGTTCCAGATGAGTTTTTCCTTGCCGTCCTTGTTCCACTCAATCTCAAGTATTCCCGCCTCTTGATACCACTCTTGCAGTTCATTCCATAAGTCCTTAGCGTAAACACGCTCGCCCTTGCCAGCCTCATATCCCAAGTCCCTCACGAACTGCCACAAGTGTCGGCTTTCTTCCTGAGCTTCCCGCATCGCCTCGCGGGTTGCCTTGTAGTCAATGCCCTCGGTCAGCAGTAATGGCAACCGCTCCAACATCTTGTTAAGCATTGCCGGCGCAATCCGCTCAAGGATAAAGTTCTCGTCATCCTTAAAACGCGGGTCAGCCTCTAACTCGCCCTGAGACGGGTCAGCGTCGCGCTTGTAGGTTTTCTTGAAGCTCAAGATGCCGTAGCGGTCATCAATTGCAGCCGTTCCCCCGGTGATAGAGGGTAGTTTGTTGCAGTTGGCAAAAAAGGTAGCAACAGGCTTGTATTCGTAGCTGTCCTTGCCTTTGGGTTCAATATCAATCGGGTCGCCAGTAATGAACTGTTTAAGGCTCTGAATGTTGTCTAGGTCTACTTTTGAAGTGTTCTCAGAAGCCCAGTTGCAGACACCCCCTAAAACACCCGACAGATTGAACTTGCGACCATTATCGTAGGACTTGAAATCCGACAGCGACTTGTTAGTCATTCCCCGCCCGAATACAGCGGCCAACACAGCTCGCAGCGTATCCTTGCCGTTAGACCCCTCGCCATAGCACAGCAAACCTTTAACGCCCCGCCCCGTCAATTTCGAGCGCACAAGCTTCAAATTCAACGCAGCAGCAGCAGTTCTCAGGAATATCTCGCGCTGTGCCGGCTCCAAACACTCTAAAAGACGATCGCAATCCGTCGCATCAATATCGGGGTCATACGTGCAGCCGACATAGGTATAGATATTTTTGGGGTCATGCGGCACAAGCAAGTGAGAACCATCGGGATTGATTTTCAGCACCCCTTTAGTAGTGTTCAACCCATCAGGATTGATGGTATCGGGGTCTACTGCCACAGCCGAGAGGATGTAAGTGTAGACTTCCTTGAAACTGGCAGAATTGGCACGGTTGCAGCGATATTTCCCCCCCACAAATTCAGAGTAGGTACTCAACCACTCAAGGATGCGCCGCTTCTCTGTAGCCTCCGATCGCAGCTCGTAATGAGTCCCGGTGAACTCAAAAAGCTGTCCTGCTATTGAAACCCAGTGTCCGCCAGAATACAGCGCCTCGACAGTCTTTTGGATGTAGTTTCGCTCTGGAGTCGGTGCAGTGTCTGGGATGTAGTCACCCGTAACACTATTAGACTTCAAGCGTGCTACATTCTCTCGCGTGCGCGGGTGAGGAGTAAGAGAATTTAGTATGTCTTGAGCATTGAGTTTTTCGCCTTCAATCCAATCTTTGACATCCAATCCCTGACTCTTTGGTGGATTATTCCAAGCCCAAGATTCTGGGTAACAGTAGAGCCACATCGCGTCTGTAAAGTGTTCGGAGATTTTAGCCGCATCCTCAATCCCTGGTATGTCGCGGTCTGGACAAATAACAACTTTCGCGCCCTGTAAATCGCTTGTGTCAGTGATTCGCCATTTTCCAGCGCCGCCGATACTGGTGGTAGCGGCCAAACCTAAAGTCCAAAGAGTATCGGCACACTGCTCGCCGTCAACGATGAAAATGTAGCCGCCTTTTGCGATCGCTCTTTGGACATCGGCATAGCGATAAATCGGGATACTGGCACGCTGAACGTCCCCCAAGCCCATAACCCAGTCGTTTTTATCTTTGTTCCAGTGCTGTTGTTTGATATCTTTTTTGTGGTCTTTGCCATTGTCAATCCGTCGCACCCGAACAAGTGGAAAGCCGTCGCGGTCGGGATATTCCCAATAGCGAGTCAGAGCGGGGCGAATAGCTTTCTTTTCTTGAACTGGCGCGTAAAAGAAATGGCCGTCTTGGTCAGCTTTGCTGGTAGCCTCCCAACCAGTAGCGGGCGGTTGGTCGCGGTTGCAAACAGACAAATTGCCGACAGAGTAGCACCAGTCTGGTTTGCCACAGTGCGGGCAAAGATTTGACTTGGTTACACGAACAAGATTGCGGGTACTTGAAAACTGCCCGTTCATCGGGTTATTATTGTCGTACATGGATTTTGCTCGCCCATAGCGAGTTTGATTACCAAAAACCGTTGCGATGTAGGTTCCAATTACGAGCAGCGGTTTTTTGGCGTTTACATGAAAATTTTGAAAAATTGAAAGCACAAGTGGAACCAGCTTTTCTGGCGTCAAAAGAATATGACGTTCAAAAGCCAGACTTCCTCGTGCAAATGAGAGCCAGCTTAATGTTATTGGTGTGTTGCGTTCTTCGCACGCGCAGCCATGCGTAACTGCCAGTTTCCCGAACTCTGTTAAATCCGCCTTCCTTACAACTTATTTTGGGGGAATTCCCGAACTCATCAGCCGAAACCGTACAAGCCGCCTACTCTTTTCTTACCCAAAACATTTTCGAGAGTTGCTTTCAGATTCACCTTAGTCGCCCAAGGCTAGGACTCCACCAATTGCCTGTTAGGTCTTTTTTCCAGATAACCTGGTAGCTACATCTCCTTTAATAAAGATGCCAGGACAGTTTTACTTGCTCTATATTCTAGGGCTTACCCGACCGCAACTGGCAACCGCTTCGCTAAATTTTGGCGTCGGACGTTCCCGGAGCTTTGGTATTAAATGCAGAATATAGGCAAGAACGCCCGCCACTCAAAATTTTTGCCAGTTGCTAGACCTAAAATTTATCCGTAGGGTTTCTAGGGTAAGGGAGCGAATCATCATGATATCCAGGAATAGGAGCATCAAAGTTAAGAGCGAAAAAAATAGAATTAGGAAGCTCTCCCTCATTCGCGTCCATATAAGAAACTAATTCCAAAATCTTGTCCACATAAGCAGAAGGTATGCGTACCAACTTTGTTTGACCACCAGTCCGCCATTTATAAGGTCGCCCCGCCCCCGAGCGTACCCCACCCCGTTTAGTTTTTTTGACTCTCATTTTGTTACACAATCAAATTTTTGTTACACAATCAAATTTAGCTACAACCTTTTGCTGGCAGTCTCCTTAAATATTATATTTTTACTATTTTTATGTGTCTAACCGGGTATTACTCAGACCCGGTTTTTTTACACTTGTGCCTGGTGCCTGCGGCGCCCTAATTCTGACCGTCGTGGCCGGGGGGGGAGGCCACAGCCCGGCTGCCCCCCCCGGCCCACGTTTTCATCCTGCTTCTTCTTCTCCTTTAACAAATGGAATTAGAAATTCATACTCAGCTTTAGCATCGCGGTAAGCTTGACTGCTACCTGCACTTACTCCCCAAACTTCTTTAAGGATTTTGTTTTTACCAGTAATGCCTTTCGCATGGCATTGCAGAATTAATTCGATTTGTTCTTGCTGCCTAGTAGATAAATTCGCCACAGTTAGTTCGTTGGAATCGTTACAAGTCCGATTCAGCAACAGTTCTAACGATTCTCTTATCGAATCAAGTTCTATCTCCTGTTCGTGTTTGGTTCGCGAGCAAGCCGCCAAAATTTCTTCGGCTTCCTTCCGCCGTTGTTGCTCGGACACGTACACCGATGTGCTGATTTCATCGACTAAATCAGCGTTAACAGCAGCGTCTTTGAGTGCTTCAAACTCTTCTGCTTTAGCAAGCCTCAAAGCACTTTTACGTGCCTCAAAGCAGCAAGCGAAACCAGACACCAGGGCAATGCCTTGCATGAAATTGTGCAGGGGAATCTTGCGGGAAAAAATAAACGGCGGTGCTAGCCAGAGGGTAAGCCCAGAAACCGACAGCACGGAAACCTTTAGGAGCGACATAACATCACCCCCACACCGACCAAAACTCCGACTGTGCTGGCAATCAACCTGAATCTGAATTGCAGTAAATCGATTTTCAAAATTGCAATGATGGCATCATCCAATACCCAGGCAGCGACGCTGACAATGAGTTTGAGCGCGAACAACGCTTGCACAAATAACAGCAGGGACGGATGCAGCGACGCCAGCCAGCATAAAAAGCTGGAGGCGATCGCAGTCAGCAAAAAGTTGTTACCGAGTGCGATCGCTTTTATCATTCTTTAGCCCCTCCCAAAAGCTTGGCTTTGATGGCTTCAATCCGTTCAGTAGCACGATTTTCTGCCTTCTCCAAGCCGATACCCAGGCGGGCATATCCCGGTCGCAGTCCTTGCAGAGTCTTGGCGTGTTTCACGTCCCCGCGTTTTTTCTTGAGTTCGTTGGTCGCTACCGCAGATTCATACTTGCGGTGCGCTACGTGTACTTTGGCGTCCGCTTCCTCAATCCTGGTCATAGCTTTGTAAGTTTTCTTGGCGTGCCTTGCATCCTCAGTTTTCTGTTTGGCGAGTTTTTTCATTGCGTCCGCTTCTTCGGCAGAGAAGTAGCGTGGAGCCTCGCACACTGGTGTGGTGCGGATACTCGTAAAGCTTCCAGGATTTAGGGGTGTGATAACGCTCGCATCGGTCGGAGCGGTTAACTTCTCGCTTTTGTGGCTTATGGCTTCGCTACTGTCGCCACCAAATAGTCGGGTCATGGTTCCCATTATTTTGAAGCTCCGATTTGAATGTTTACGCGGACTGAAGGAAATAAATTCAAGGGATTGATTTGTCGCCACAAACTCATTGCCAGCACAAACACTCCCGCCGATGCGAGGGCAAGTGCAATGAGTTGACCGAAGTTAACCCAGTCCAAAAAAGTGGAATCTTGGCGGCTAAAACTACACACCGGGGATGAGCCATCATTAGTCCAATGCAGCCTGTCTACACTGTCTACAGTGGTGTCTACAATGTCTAGTGGTGTGTCTAGCAGCGTGTCTAGCGATTCACCATCGACAAGGTACAGTTCTAACAGCGCCTCCCATGTAGCAGTTTTGCTGAGTTTTCCGAACTGTTTGGCGTCTTCGTTGGTAAAACCACGGTCAAAAGCGATCGCTCTGAGCCGGTCAATCCGACGGCAACTGACAGCAGGTTTAGTCATCCCCGCCCCCCCATCTTGCTCGCCGTCAAAACCATGTGCAAAACTTTTTGAGCCTGAGATAGTTTGTGAGTAGCAACGCTCAATACATCGGGGGACTTGTCTGACCACGACTCAATGAACAACATAGCGCTCTTAATCGGTCGCTCTAACTCTTCAACCTCGCAGCACCGAGTCTCTGTACTCTCTCTCAAGCAACGTTCGGCAGCAGAGATAAAATCTTGCCACAGCTCGCATTCCTCCAATCCGTCTATGGCTTGCACTAGAAACCAATTAAGCTCCTCAAGCGTTTCGCGGTCAATTAAAACAACATCAACCGAATCGCAAGTCAATAAGAATTGCGATCGCCCCTCCGTAGGGGTTTCTAAATCTGGCATTATTATTTAGCTCCAAACGTTGTGTTCTAACGGTTTGGGGAAGTCGTGACTTGGCTAGCGGTGGAAACGCTTGTCAGTCGCGCATCAATCTTCCTTAGTTACTCACGATTGCAGACTTACAATCCCTTGTCAACACAAGGACTGTAAAGTTTTGTTTCGCAAAAGTTGCCCCTACAATCAACATATTAACAGCATCATAACGGGCGTAAATGCTCCAAAATCTTGCCGTCTAAATACACAGCATTAATTACTTTTTCCGACGTATCGCACCACTTAGCAACTACCGCACTAGGTACACCCTTACCTACCTGTTCGCTGATAAAAGTGTCTCGACAAGAGTAAGGCGTAGTCGTTTTGCGATGTCCTTCAATCTCGCGAGTTTTCTCGGTAATCGGGTCAACCAATTTATGCCAAGTTCGGATGGTGAAATTGCTGTAATTAATCGCCCCGCCCTTTTTGGGCGAAGGAAAAACCAGACTGTTCCTGTCCGTCAAGTTTTCCGGCTCAAGCTTTCTTAAAAGCTCGCTCAATTCCTGATTACAAGGGAACTTACGACGCTTGTTGTTTTTACTGCCATCAACCCTAGTTTCCGTCCCGCCCGGATGCTGTACACTGCCGTTAAACACAATGTGAGAAAAGTCGAAGGCAATATCGCGCCACCTCAAGCCAACAGCCTCGGAGGGACGGCATCCAGTCATGAACCAAAATTGCACCAAAGGGTAATAAAAGCAAAGCTTTTGCCCTGCGTAGCCCCTACCGTTCCAGTTCCCTTTGTGGTTCTTAAAGGCTTCTAATACTAACGCCTTTTCTTCTGGACTAAAAGCGTTCGGTTCGGGATCACTTTGCCAGTTATGTTTTGGTAAGTCGGCTGCCATGCCTTTAAAAGGGGAGACGCGCAACCCGCTGATTATTTTAAATTTAATCCCCCATTCAACCGCTGCATTCACGTAAGTCAAGACTCGCTTGGTCATACTGTTAGTAGTCTCGCCAAGCAGCCACGCACGTAATAGCAAAGCATCATCCTCAGACAAACTTTGGTAAGGACAGCGGTTAATATAAGCTTGAATACTGGTCACTAAATAGTGAAAAGTTGTGGGTTTGACAGCAGGTTTTTTGAACTCCAAGTATCTTTCAAACAATTTAGTTAGAGTCAGTTCTGGCTTGGACTTGACAGTCTCAATTACAGTCAAGTGAGTTTGCGGCTTGTACTTTTTGAGGGTAGGGTCAAAACGCTCGAACCTAATGTCGGATTCAATCAATTGGGCTTTAGCTTGTGCTAGTTCCCAGTTCTCAGGGGTGTCAGACAGGTTCAGGTACAGGTATTTACGATCGCCCCCGTAAATCTGGCGGGGCAACTGCAAGCGCAGCCTACCGCTGCGAGTCTGGACAACTACCGCTCCTTTTTTAGCCCTGCCAAGGGGATGGGTCATGGTAAAATTTTAAAAGCAACAGGACAATGCTAGCAATTTGGAGACAAATTGGAGACAAATTTGGAGACAAAAATTAGTGTGGAGGATGCAAGCCTTTGCCAGTATAGCGTTTCCCGAGTCATATCTAGTGCTTCCCATGCTGAACGTCGTGGGTTCGAGTCCCACCGTCCGCTTTGACTGAATTTTCATAGAAGTATGAAAATTAATTAGTGCTATAAATTCAATCTATGGCTTATTTCTTAACCGCTGCTTTATATAAGTTCGTTGAACTACCGGATTTTGCAGACCTGAAAGCACCGCTACTCGATTGTTGCAACAACAACAACGTCAAAGGCACTATCTTGCTGGCCTCTGAAGGCATCAACGGCACTATTGCCGGCACGTCCGAGGGCGTACACGCAGTGCTGGCATTCTTGCGTAGTCACCCGCGTTTTGCGGATCTGGTACACAAGGAATCTTTCTCGGAAAAAGCACCTTTTTACCGCCTGAAAATACGCTTGAAGCGCGAAATCGTCACGATGGGGATACCGGACATTAATCCCCGCCTCATGGCTGGCAAATATGTTAAGCCTGATGAATGGAATAAGCTGCTTGACGATCCCGATGTTGTCGTGGTTGATGTTCGTAACGACTTTGAGGTATCTATGGGTACTTTTGAAGGCGCTATTAATCCAAAAACAAAAAGCTTTTCCGAATTACCTGAATGGGTGCTGCGGGAAACTGCTTTACGCAATAAACCCAAGGTGGCAATGTTTTGCACGGGTGGTATTCGCTGCGAGAAATCTACTGCTTTTTTGCGTACTCAAGGTTTTGAGGAAGTCTATCATCTCGAAGGCGGAATTTTAAAATATTTGGAAACGGTGCCGGAAGCTGAAAGCCGTTGGCAAGGTGAATGTTTTGTCTTTGATGAGCGGGTTTCTGTTGGTCATGGGTTAAAGTCGGGTAACTATGAACTTTGTCGCGGTTGTCGTCACCCGATTAGTCAGGAAGATAAGGCTTCTGAATTATTTGTACTTGGTGTGAGTTGCCCTCATTGCCATGACTCAAAAACTGAAACCAAAAAACAAGGCTTATCTGAGCGTCAACGTCAGATTGAGCTTGCTAAGCGTCGCAATCAAGTACATATAGGCGCGCGCTACGATGCGAAGGAAAAAGTAGATGGTGCGATCGACTAATATTATTATTCACTAAGCTTAAAGAAACCCCGTTTCTACGAAAAATCTTGTTTAGCGACGAGAAATCTACGAAGAAACGGGGTTTCTGACCCGAAAAACCCGATCGCGCGATCGACTAATTATATCGTTTCCGGTTGCATCGGAATAATAAAATCGAGTCAACAGTTAACACTCAACCATTCAGTTTTTCGACCCGCCCGTCAACAGTCAACAGTCAACAGTCAACAGTCAACAGTCAACAGTCAACAGTCAACAATAATTCCGGTGCAACCGGAATTGATATAATATGTCAGCAAAATACCCGATTTTGTATTCCTTTCGTCGCTGTCCCTATGCTATGCGCGCGCGCTTGGCCTTAATGGTTAGCAATCGGGTGTGTGAGTTGCGGGAAGTTGTTTTGCGAGACAAACCACAAGAGATGTTGGAGGTATCTGCCAAAGGTACGGTACCGATATTGATTGATGTTGACGGGCGCGTACTCGATCAAAGTATCGATATCATGTTGTGGGCATTGAGACAACACGATCCTGAAAAATGGTTGATGCCAGAACAAGGTTCTGTTGCAGAAATGCTGGAACTTATTGCTCTATTTGATGAGGGGTTTAAATATCATCTTGACCGTTATAAATACCCGGACCGTTATCTAGGTGTTGATGCCCAAGCGCACCGGCATGAAGGTTCTTTATATCTGGGCAGACTAAATGCACAGTTAAGCGCGACTAAATATTTGTTTGGTAACAATGTAGCATTGGCCGATATGGCGATCGCACCTTTTGTTCGTCAATTCGCTCATACAGATCGAACTTGGTTTAACGAACAGCCTTGGCCTGGGCTACAAGCTTGGTTAACAGGGTTTACAGACTCAGAAATTTACGCTAGTGTTATGCAGAAATACGCGAAATGGGAATCGGGGAATGCAGGCGTTGTTTTTGGGCGATCGTAATTGTCCGCAATCAAGAGACAAGATTGCTTTCATTCGCTCTCAGTTCTTAAAATTATCTGCGTTTATCTGTGTTAATCTGCCTGACATCTGCGGTTGACGTATCAATCAAAGATTTATGTAAGAATTCTAAGATGCAATGTTATTCTAGTCGCTCAGGCGTTAGTGTAATCTAGTAAGTATTGTCAGGCTGAAATTATGATTGATGTTGGTTCGTTAGTTCGATCGCCCAGAAACGATTTGGGAGTCGGAAAAGTTGTCGAGGTATCGCGTACCGATGCCCTAATTGAATATTTTTGCTCAGTTAAAAACCGCATCCGCAAAACTGTGCCCTTAAGTCTGCTGCAAGAAGCCAGACTTCAGCGCCAAACCCGCTGCTACCTCTGGAGCACAAGTCAGGAAAGGTGGATTATCGGGCGAGTTTATGACTGGGATGAAGATAAATTAGAATACGAAATTGACCTCCCCGACAGCCAAAGTTTGCAAGCTGTCGAAACCGAACTTTACGTTCGCTGCAATATCCCGATCGCCGATCCGATCGACATTTTAGCAGTCAAAGGCCAAGAAACGCCGTATTTTCACGATCGCCGATTGGCATTCGTTCAATCTGCGATCGAACAGCGGGCCGTCAGCCGCGGCATGACTGGTTTAATTTCTGCTAACATAGACCTCTATCCGCACCAAGTTGAAGTCGTCCGGCGCGTCCTAGAAGACCCCATCGTGCGCTATTTATTGGCAGACGAACCAGGACTGGGAAAAACAGTAGAAGCCGGGACAATTCTCCGCCAATTTTTGCTAGACGAACCCAACGGACGCGCTGTGGTACTGGTTCCAAAATACCTGCTCGAACAGTGGCGGCAGGAGTTGGAAAATAAATTCTATTTGTCTCATTTCGCTGACAGAGTGCAGCTTGTTGCTGTTAGCGACATTAATCAAATTAGCCGCAATGCTAACCTAGATTTTTTGATTGTTGATGAAGCTCATGATGTGGCGGCAATGGCACACTCGAGCGATCGTACTCAGCAGCAGTCCTTTGAACTCTGTCAGAAACTAGCTCAAAAAAGCAAAAATGTATTGTTATTATCTGCAACGCCGGTTCTCGGCCGCGAGCAAGATTTTCTAACGATGCTGCACTTGCTAGATCCGACAACTTACCGTCTTGATGACCTGGAAAGCTTCAAGGAACAGGTGCAAAACCGTCAAGAAATCGGTCGCGCTTTGCTCGATTTCCGAGAAAATTCCCAGCCTGCTGTCTTGCAAACAAAACTTGCTCAACTTCGCAGTATTTTTGCAAAAGATGATTATTTAATCGGATTAGCAAGTGAGTTAGAAAGTTGTTTGAAAACTCAAGAAACCGCTGAACAGGCTCGCCTTGTCCGAACTATTCGCACTCACGTTAGCGATACCTACCGCCTGCACCGCCGCATCCTTCGCAACCGCCGGGATGCCGTTGAGGATGTGATTTTTGACCGAGATGCTGTCCCCAAAGCCGAGTACGATCTGAATGATGAACAGTGGTCGGAAATTCAAGCTGTACTCGATAAGTGGCGCACAGTCGCTCCCAAGTCGAGCGAATATCAGAGAATTTTTCTGCTGTTTTTCCGCGCTTCTGGTACTTGGTTGAGTGTTTTAGAACGGGTTGTCAGAGCTCGTTTGCAGAAAAAATCGACTCCAGAACTAGATCGCGAATTTGGACAAAATGACACGGCGATTTTGACCAAAACTGCGCTGTTTCCCGAAGAAAGGGAAATGCTGGAAACCTTGCTCAATACCCTGGAAAAGCCCCAGGAAGGAGCCGATCGACTCAGTTTGTTACGAATCGCGATTCTCCGATTTCTAGCAGTGGCTTTGAAGGTTCCGCGCGAGTATCACAGCAATCCTCGCGATTTGCTGTCGAGAATTCAACAGCAAATTAAACGGCCGATTCCGGGCGAGCGTTTCCCGAAAATTGTGATTTTTACCAGTTTTACTGCAACTTGTAAAGAGATTGCGGAAAATTTAGCTAAAATCTTTGGTAAAAATGCGATCGCCAGCCATGACACGAGCAAATCGGCTGATGAGGTTGAGGCTAGTCTCAAACGGTTTAAGACTGAGGCGCATTGTTTTATCTTAGTGTGCGATCGCTCGGCGGAAGTAGGGGTAAATCTGCAATTGACAGATTGGTTAATTCATTTCGATTTGCCCTGGTTTCCCAACCAGTTAGAACAAAGACTCGCCCGAGTCGATCGCATTGGCAGCAAAATGGGAGGGCAATTTTGTTTCTTTGCAGGCCCGGATTTGCCTGAGAGTCCCCACGAAGCTTGGTTTCAAGTTTTAAAAGACGGGTTTGATATCTTCAACAAATCTATTGCCAGCCTTCAGTTTTATGCTGAGGAAAAACTTCTCAAACTTGAAGAAAAGTTGTTTGCTGAGGGAGGCAAGGGCTTATCCAGCGAAATTGCAGCGATTAAAACTGAAATCGAACAAGAGAAAATTAAAATCGACGAACAGTACGTTCTAGATGAAATTGATACTCTTGATGACAGCGCCTCTGTGTATTTTGAATCTCTCGATAACTGCGATGCTAAGCATAAAGAAATGCAGCGGGCTGTGGAAGGTTGGTTGTGTCAAGCTCTCCACTTCAAACAAATCGAACATCCGAGTATATCGGGGTTGCTGCGCTATCAACCTACTCAAAAAACTTTGATTCCCTCGAACGATTTGAGAACTAGATTGATTCCTTATTGTCAGCAGTATGGTAGTTACAATCGCCGCATTGCTCATCAGAATGCGGATGTCGCTCTTTACCGCATTGGTGAGGGGTTGATCGATGCACTTGGCTCTTATATTCGCTGGGACGATCGGGGTCAAGCTTTTGCTATGTGGCGACATGATGAAAGTTGGGACGCGGCACCCGGGAAGGAGTGGTTCGGCTTTCAGTTTAATTATTCAATCCAGACTGATGTGCAGCCCGCCCAGCAAGTTTTGGAAGCACAAAATATCGAAAATTACAACTTGAAAGCTTTGCAGCGACGCGCTGATGCTCTGTTTATCCCAACTTTTGAAACGGTGTATGTAGATGCTCGTAGCGAGGAGATGTCTCTGGTGGAAGATGCGGAACTTCTGGGGATTTTGCAGCGGGCTTATAAGGGGAAAGGCCCAGGGGATCGAGATTACAATTTGTCAAAAAATCGCACGTCGCTTATTGACAGTTTTGTCGATCCGCTAGAATGGGATGATTTTTGCCAAAAGGGACGGGTGATATCGGAGGAATTGCTGCGCGGGCGATCGGCTTTTCGGGCAATGTGCGAGCAATCTGCTGTTACTGCTGCTATTCAACTCGAAAACCGGGTGAATCAATTGCAGTTGCGGTTGCATCGACTTTCTAAATCTGAACAAGCTTTAGAATCGGTTTTGGCTGAGGAAATCAGTACGGAAAGTTTGTTGAGTGAAGCTGTTTTAGCTGGTATTCGCCGCCCGCACATGACTCTTGAGTCTGTGGGGTTTATTGTGATTTCTGGGCGTCCTCCTGTAAAGTCGGAGGATGAAGGATAATTTGTTTGGGTGGGCGATCGCTTTTGTTGGGGGCGATCGCTCTTTTTTGAACCGCAGATGCAGGCGGATAAACGGGGATGGACGCAGATGGATGAAAGGGCGATCTGTTTTATCTAAACTGGGGAAGTGGCAGCAATTTTTAGGTGATGGGACTGTAAAAAGGCTAAGATAAATGGAGTAGTAATGAGTAGTAGTGATTTAGTTAGAAGCCACGCTTCGGCCTGACATTAATGCGCGTCGATCGCATGGGAATTGCACCGCACAGCCAAAATGAAGAAGTCTCCGATAAAAATTCTGCTCGTAGAGGACGATGGAGGGCTGACTGCAACCCTGGCTAAGGTGTTGGAAGCAAATCATTACGGGTTCGATCGGGCAAATGATGGACAAGTGAGCCTAGACTTGGCTGCAGCAATTGAGTATGACCTGATTTTGTTAGACGTGCAGGTTGCCAAATTAGATGGAATTAGTCTATGTCGGCAACTGCGATCGCAAGGCTACTGCAAACCGATCCTGTTAATGACTGCAAAGGACTCAGATGCGGAGGTGGTGGCTTTTTTGGATGCGGGGGCCGATGATTACATCAGCAAGCCTTTTGTTACGGAAGTATTACTGGCAAGGATACGAACTTTATTGCGACGCAGTAAAGCACTTTCCCCAGGAGGTTCTACTCAGAATTCAGCGGCTAATATTTTGACTTGGGGAGCTCTTTGTTTAGATTTAGATGCTGGTAGAGTGACATTTGCCGGACAAATAATTTCACTGACAGCGACAGAATATAATGTGCTGGAACTATTACTGCGAAATCCCGATCGCATTTTTAGCCGCAGTGCTATTTTGGATCGTCTGTGGGGATTTGATGACGCACCAACCGATCGCGCTATTATCACTCATATTAAGGATGTCAGAAAGAAACTGAAGGCGGGCGGCTTAACTGAAGAAATTATCGAAACAGTTTATGGCATGGGCTATCGACTGAAACCCTACCCCCAATCTGCGTCTAGTTCAAATAATCCTGGGGTTGAGCGCACCAAAAAACATCAATCTCGCGGGATAGATAAGTCTAAAAGCGACAAAATTTTAGAGCGGTTTCGGGGAAGCTTCAACCAACAAATTGCTGTATTGGATGAGGCAAAAACTGCTCTATTAGCAGGAAAATTAGCAACCGAATTACAGCAAGCTGCAAAACATGAAGCTCATAAATTAGCCGGCTCTCTCGGATCTTTTGGTTATCCCGAAGGCTCGAAATTGGCACGATCTGCTGAGCATTTGCTAAGAAACAATCGCTCTTGGACTGCTGAGGAAATTACCCGCTTCTCGGATTTGGTGACAGGATTACAGCAGGAATTAGACAAAACACCGATTACATCAACGGCTGCAGCAGTTTCTACTCTTTCCAATTTTAACTATCGGGTTTTGGTAGTTGATGATGATGCTGCATTAACAGAGCGGTTGAAAGTAGAATCGGAAGCTTGGGGATTTCGGATGAAAATTGCGCCGAATATTACTGCTGCCCGATCGCGTCTTGCTTTGTCAATGCCCGATGTGATGTTACTAGATTTAAGCTTTGCACAGACAGAGGAAGATGGATTGACGCTACTGCGAGAACTGACTGAGCGATCGCCTACTCTTCCTATAATCGTTTTTACCGGACGAGGTAGTCTTGCCGATCGCTTGGCTGTATCGCGCTTAGGTGCTAAGCAATTTCTCCACAAACCTGCAACCACCGAGCAAATTTTTCGAGCCATCGCCCGTGTTTTACCCAGTCCCAAAACTTCCGAGGCCAAAGTCTTAATCGTAGATGATGACCCTGTGATGCTGGCTAAATTATCAGCGTTACTCACTCCCTGGGGACTTGAGGTGACAAATCTCAAAGAACCACAGCAATTTTGGGAGGTGTTAATTAGCACTGAACCCGATTTAGTAGTGCTGGATCTAGAAATGCCGATCGTCAGCGGCTTAGAATTGTGTCAGGTCGTCCGACAGGATATCCAATGGGAAAATTTACCGATTTTGGTGGTGACAGCCCATACCGCTCCAGAAGCTCTCCAACAAGCCTTTGCAGCGGGAGCCGATGATTTTATTACCAAGCCGGTACTAGGGCCTGAATTAGTCACGCGGGTACTCAGCCGAATCAAGCGCTCTCGTCCTTTACTTAATCCTGGAAATACTTAAATAGAACTTACGCACTAGGGCTAAAAATCCGGTTTCTGCCTCAATCTAAATAATGTAATTAATTAAGTAGATTAATGATAGAACATACTGATGAAGATTCTGGGAAATGGCAACAACAGCCACAGCAAATCCTGGCTCAAACAGCCCTTTCTCTCTCCACATCCCTCAAACTAGAAGATATTCTCAAGACTACGGTAACTGACCTCAGAAACATTCTGCAATGCGATCGGGTAATTATCTTCCAATTTGCTTCAGACAGGAGCGGAAAGGTGGTGGTAGAGTCCGTTGGTTCAGAATGGACAGCAATCTTATCCACTCAGATATACGATCCTTGCTTTGGTGAAAGCTATATCGAACCCTTCAAACAAGGCTTATTCACCTCTAAATCTGATATTTATACTGCCGGAATTGATACTTGTCACCGGGAATTATTGGCAAATTTTCAAGTGAGAGCTAACCTGGTTGTTCCTATCCTTAAGGGAGAAGAACTTTGGGGATTATTGATGGCCCATCAGTGTACAGCACCTCGCGAATGGCAACCCTCAGAAATTGAACTCATGCGACAGCTAGCTACTAAAGCAGGAATTGCTATTCAGCAAGCTGATTTATTTGAGCAAGTACAAACGGAACTGAGGGAGCGGCAACAAGCAGAAATTGCCCTACAACAACTCAATACTGAACTCGAACAACGAGTCATAGAACGGACTGCAGAACTCACTGAAGTCAACCATAGCTTGCAACACTATATCACTCAAGTTGAAGACCTCTATAATAATGCTCCCTGTGGCTATCATTCCGTAGATGCAGCAGGAACAATAATTATGATTAATGATACAGAACTGAAGTGGTTAGGCTATACCCGCGATGAAATTGTGCATAAAAAATATAGGAATTTAATGACATTGGAAAGTAAAAATATTTACGATCGAAACTTTACATTATTTAAAAAACAAGGATGGGTAGAAAATTTAGAGCTTCAGATATTGAATAAAAACGGACAACTCATTTGGATCAACTTAAATGCTACAGCAATTTATGATGAAGCAGGTAACTTCATCATGAGTCGTTCTAGCGTATTTGATATCACCGATCGCAAACGTAGTGAAGAAGCATTCCGCCAATATGAACGCATCGTATTCAATACAACAGATGGGATTGTATTGATGGATCGCAACTATATTTATCAAATAGTTAATCAAGCTTATTTGAATTGGTGCAACAAATCTGAAAGCGAAGTTATCGGAAATTCTGTGAGAAATATCCTGGATGCAGAGGTATTCGACTACTTGATTAAACCTAGGTTAGACAGATGTTTGGCTGGCGAAAAAATTCAGTATGAAAATTGGTTTGAATCTCCCAATTTAGTCAGGCAATTTTTGAGCGTTACCTATACGCCTTTACGTGATATAAGCGAAAATATTGTAGGGGTAATCGTCAGTCTGCGCGATCTGACTAAACTTAAAAAAGCCGAACAAATGCTTGAGCTTCAGGCTGTCATTACCCGCAACATGGCGGAAGGCATTTGTTTAGTAAGAGCAGATAATGCAGCCATTGTCTATGCCAATCCTAAATTTGAGCGGATGTTTGGCTATGACTTTGGTGAACTTAACGGTCAGCACGTTTCGATTCTCAACTATGGCAGCGAATCGGTAAGTCCTGAAGATGTAAATCAAGCTATTCGGTCTGCCGTTTTCCAAAACAGTGAATTCAGCTATGAAGTTCAGAATGTCAAGAAAGATGGGACTCCATTTTGGTGCAGTGCAACTTGCTCTGTATTCAATCATTCCGAGTATGGCGATGTTCTGGTGGCCGTTCATCAAGATATCACAGTAGCGAAGCACCTCGAAGAAGTTCGACAAGAGGCGGAAGCAGCCTTACTACAGAAATCCCGAAAGGAAAATTTGCTCTGGAGGATTACTCAAGGGATTCGCCAATCTTTGGATCTGAATGCCGTTCTCAATACTGCTGTTACTGAAATTAGGGAGACATTACAAACCGATCGCACTGCCATTTACCGCTTTAATCCTGATTGGAGTGGTGATTTTGTCGTGGAGTCAGTTGGTGAGGGTTGGGTAAAACTGATAGGGAGCGATATTCAAAAAAATTGTGGAGATACCTATCTGCAAGAATCTCGCGGCGGTCGGTTCCGCAATCATGAAAAATTTGTAGTTAATAATATTTACAGCGCTGAACTTCAACCCTGTCATATCGAGCTAGTGGAACAATTTCAAGCAAAAAGTTATGCAGTTTTCCCGATATTTTTGAGAGAAAATCTCTGGGGTTTGTTAGCTATCTACCAAAATACGGCACCTCGTCAATGGCAATCGTGGGAAATAGAATTACTTGAACAGATTGCCAGCCAATTGTCGATCGCCATTCAGCAATCCAAACTCTACCGACAACTTAAGCTAGAACTGCAAGAACGCAAACAAGCCGAGGCCACGATCCGAGAAGCCGAACGACGCTGGCGATCGCTCTTGGATAACGTGCAGTTGATTGTTGTCGGACTAGATCGATGGGGAAATGTTAATTATGTTAATCCTTTTTTCTTAAAAATTACAGGATATACTAACCCAGAAGTTTTAGGAAAAAATTGGTTTGAAAACTTCTTACCCCGTTCTATTCAAGAATCAATTAAAATAGTTTTTTCCGAAGTGGTAGCCCATAACTATCATCCCTATTATCAAAATTGTATCTTAACCAAATCGGGTGAGGAACGATTTATTGCCTGGAACAATACCATGCTGCAAGATTCAGAGGGAAACATCATTGGAACTATCAGCATTGGGGAAGATATTACCGAACGACAAAAGCTAGAACAGATTAAAAATGAGTTCATTGGCATTGTCAGCCATGAACTTCGCACTCCTTTGACAGGAATTCAAATGTCATTGGGGCTAATAAAAAGTGGGGTTTATGATAAAAAACCCGAAAAATCGAGACGCATGATTGAAATCGCCCTCCTCGATACCAATCGTTTAGTGAACCTGGTTAATGATATTTTAGATTTGGAGCGCCTAGACTCCGGGCGGGCAATTGTGGAGAAAACTGTTTGCAAAGCTGCCGATTTGATGCAGCAAGCAGTAGATAGCATTCAGGCGCTGGCTACTCAACAGCAGATATCATTAATCGTTAACCCCACGGATGCAGAAGTCTGGGCGACAGGAGATGCGATCGTCCAAACCTTAACAAATTTGCTCAGTAATGCGATTAAATTCTCACCTGCCGATTCCACAATTCATCTGAGTGCCCAAAACCAGACGGACTTTGTGCTGTTCCAAGTTAGCGATCGCGGACGAGGGATTCCAGCAGATAAACTAGAACTGATTTTTGGCCGATTTCAGCAAGTTGATGCCTCTGACTCCCGCGAAAAAGGAGGCACCGGCTTAGGTTTAGCAATCTGTCGCAGTATTGTTGACCGGCATGGCGGCAAAATCTGGGCGGAAAGTATCTTAGGTGAAGGCAGCACATTTTGCTTTACCCTACCCTTACCCACCATTGAATAACGCTTATAGCCTTTCTCAGTAACATGAGGTGCTCTCGCGGGCATAGGGCCTAGGGCATGGGGCATTGGGCATAGGGCATGGGGCATGGGGCATGGGGATGGGGCATAGGGCATGGGGCATGGGGCATAGGCCATCAGTTGCGGTGTATACCTCATTTTATTGAGAACCGCTATAGATTAATCTGTACCATCAATCCCAAATCCAAAATCTCCCACCCAAAATCCGATGACTGACAGACAAATTCTAGTTGTTGACGATGAAGAACACCTTCGGGAACTTGTGCAAGCCTGCTTAGAAGATTTAGGCGGATGGAAAACAGTGGGGGCAGGATCGGGAGAGGAATGTTTACAAATACTGCAAATACAACAACCCAACGCTATTTTGCTGGATGTATCTATGCCGGGAATGGATGGGTTTGCTGTCTGCGAGATCCTCCAGTCCGATCCGATTACCCGATCGATTCCAGTGATTCTGCTGACAGCGAAAGTTTTGCCCAGCGATCGGGCTAAATTTGCCCGGATGGCGGTAGCTGGGGTAATTGCCAAACCGATCCAACCCATCACCCTGACGGAAGAAGTAGCAGAAATTTTGGGATGGATGGAATAACTTTCACCATTTTTGTGAATTTTTGTAACAATAACCGCATCTTTACCAAATCCTTACCGTTGCCATTTAGTCTCCTGTTATGAAGCTAACAGTTCTTTGCATTAGGAGGAGACTCAATGAATTCTTTTCAAGCTTTGAATGGTGGAAGTCAGGATCTCGCAGGTTCATTTTCCGGTTTGCCCACTGGTTGTCAGCAATCCACACTTTGGATTGCTCATACAGAGGAAACACCGATCGCAGATATTAAAATTCAAGAAAAGGATATGACACTTATCCTGAAAGTTCAGATTTCTGACATTCATCTTGTCAAGTTGAATCTCCAAATCACTCCAGAAACTGTTTTAATCGAAGGTCAACCTACCGAAGCGGCGGGAGTAGAAGGTTATTTCTTTCCTAGTGGATTTCAAAGTCTCATCCCGTTGCCCCACCGCGTACATCCTGAAATCTATGAAACTGAAATACATTCGGATCGTTTAACAATTCAGCTTGCTAAAGAATTGATAGTTCCGCCATCCCAAATTCGGATTCCACTCTCAACTGCAAATTTGAGCTATTCCTCAAAAATGTATATTTGAAACCCAATTGGCAACCGAAAAATTGATTTCTCATCCACCCAAATAAAATGAACGCTTTGCAAGTAGCTAAGTATGAGGGCAGTCTCCTGCCCCAAAACAAGATGATAGGGAAACAAATTCTCATCGTTGATGACCAAGAACACCTCCGCGAACTGGTACAGTTGTGCCTGGAAGACCTCGCGGGATGGAACACCCTGGCGGCCGAATCAGGACAAGAATGTTTAGAAATCCTAAAAACAGAACGACCTAACGCTATTTTGCTGGATTTATCAATGCCGGGAATGGATGGGTTTGCTGTGTACGCTCGTCTCCGATCCGATCCCATAACTCGATCGATTCCAGTGATTCTGCTGACAGCAAGAGTTTTGTCAAGCGATATGGCCAACTTTGCCGAAATGGGTGTTGCTGGGGTAATTCCCAAACCATTTGAAGCCACCACCCTGCCGGGAAAAGTGGCAGAGATTTTGGGATGGAATGATTGACCGAAAGCATCCAGGATACAAGCCCCCGGATTCATTCCGAAAGCAGACTCAGGACCGAGAAATAAAAAACCTGTATCCGATGAAACTTGCCTAACGTATTTATCCCTAGGTTCAATGCTTCAATCTAAAATCTCAAATCTCAAATCTCAAATCGATTGACACTCCCCAGTATGGCAGACTCCGTATTCTTAAGACTTGACCAGAAAGAATTGGTTTAAAGCCCTAAGCCCGATCGGGAGAAATTAAAAGAAGAGTATTCATTACTCCAATCCTCTTCCTTCCAGGTAGAGAACGCTATCAACAGTCAACAGTCAACAGTCAACAGTCAACAGTCAACAGTCAACAGTCAACTAAAAATCTTAATATCCCTATTGGTAGGCTTTCCAAACTCACCCTGGGGGCGTGACCACCCCCGCCAAAAACCCAGACAGGGCTGCTATTTGACAGGATCTTATTCAAAGAAAAATGAAGCCTTTGCAATGTATTGGTATGACTACAAAAAGACTTTTATTAATTCACAAAAATCCGACTATAGGGGAGGTAATCCAGGCTTGCTTGACTGATTTGGTCGGTTGGAAGGTGGGAGTTGCTAGTTCGACTGGAGAAGGTTTTCGACAAGCAAGTCTCTATCAGCCAGATGCGATTATTTTAGAGGTTTCTATCGGCGAAATAGATGGATTGCTATTTCTCAAACAACTAAAAAGCCAACCAGAAACCCAAGGGATTCCGGTTCGGCTGCTAACTCTCAAAGCTAAATGGTCAGATTTATCACAGAGTTGGTTCCACAAATCTCAACTTGCAGCAGCGATTGTCAATCCTCTCGAACCAACTATGCTTGGCGTTGAGATTGCGAAGGTGTTGGGTTGGGATTTAGACTGAGTATCTTCTCTGGGACCCTGGGGATTGTTGGATACAATTTCTCTCAGACAATTCAGTTATATCAACTCCGGAAGCATCGGAATTAATATTACTCACAGTCAGGACACGGCGAGTGCCTTAGTCCCTACCCCCATTAATTGTAGGGACTAAGGCACTCGCGGTGTCCTCTATATCATTCCGATGCAACCGGAAACAATATTATTGCTATTTTTACGAAATATGTCGATTTGCATCACTTTCTTAACAACTTTGTATTCTTTACCAAATCTTTACTTCTTACCTCTACATTCATAGAATTGCTGCTTCAAGCCAGCTTACAGCCCTTGGCAACAAAAGATAAATACACTTTCATAGATAAAAAAGAGGTTTTTATGACAAGCTGTCCTTGCTGCACGAATCAAATGCTGCCTCACCTTCGCCAAGCTCAAGTATACTGGTTTTGCCGTCAGTGTTGGCAAGAAATGCCTGTGTACAGTCTTAACAGCTACGGTTCATCACTCTCTAAAAATTTAGTTAGAGAGTTAAGCATTAAGAAGCAACTTTTTTCAGAGGCGATAGTTTAAAGGTAAAATTCCATCGCACAGGCGTGATGCCCGTGCCACAAGGGAGGCGGATGAATAAAAGGGTTCCCGCACTTACGGGCTAAACCTCTTCAAAAATCGCGCCTCGCTGCTGTAGATTCACCTGCATCTCCTCATCGATTCCTGAATTGTTCCCGAATCTGGCTGACTCGACATTCGCACCGCTGAAATTAGTATTTGTTAAGTTCACTTCCAGCAGATTTGCGCCGCTCAAGTTGGCACCGCTGAGGTTAGCTAAAGCTAGACTTGCTTTGTGCAAATCTGCGCCGCTTAAATCAGCATTTCCTAAGAAAGCGCCACTCAAATCTGCACCGCCGAATTTGGCATTTTGCAGGTTGGCGTCGCTGAAATCGGCATCGCTTAAGTCTGCACCCCGGAAATTTGCCCGATCGAGATTTGCGCTGCTAAAATCCACTCCACTTAAATTCGTTCCGCGCAAGCTGCTACCCGCGAAATCTACTGCTGGATTGAGATTGGCGATTTTTGCCAACTCCACAAAGTTATCGCTTTGGGCCCCGATAATGCGATCGACCATTTTCTGCAATTGGGATTCAGCTTCCGGGACCATTTCCACTTCGCGCGGTTCCACCGGAGGCAAATTGTAGGACAATAGCGCCCAACTGAGGGCAGGTTGGAGTTTATTTGCTTGCAGGTATATACTCAGGATTCTTTCTAAAACTGAATGTTGATTTGGCGTGATATCGTGCGGCCATAAACCCTCCGCATCTGTGAGATAAATATCTTCTTTAGCAACTTGAAAAGCCGCTGCTATCCGAAATTGTTTGGCAGTCAATTCTCCCAGCTTAGCACTTTTTAGCAAACCTTTTAATACTGATTTGCCCTGTTCTACTGCAAAAATCCAAGCTGGCGTCGTATCATCGCTTATTGTGGAAACGTGACACAATATGCTCTCTGTTTCCTTGATTTTTTCCGCCTGAGCGCCGCCCTGAACTCCCCGCTGACTTTCGCTCACTAAAATTTCTGCACTACTTTGAATGGGGAGGGTTTCTTCAATGGGCAAAAGCTTGAAAGAACCGACTAACTGACGTGATGCTACGGGAATTTCGCAGTTTTCTAGATAGAGCTTGAGCGTCCCGCCTTGCAGACCAAATTTGACGCGACCACCTAGCAGGGGTTCCCAATGCTCGTTAAAATTCAGGCTCAAGTGGATGTCGAGCTGCTGGGTTTGGGCTGCAACCGATGGAACTGGAATTGCTTCTAATTGCATCCACAAGCAATCTGGGTATTTGTTGTGAGAATCTAGCGATCGCATATCGGTAGAAGTGCTGGCTTTGCCAGACTGTGATGGAGTTTTTGAGGAGGGCTTAACTTTTAATCTATCACACTACAGCATTTTTTCATCCCTTGAAACTGGAATTTTTGTTTAATTTTCTGGATCCTTCATGGGTTTTGCTGAATTTGGCTTTTTACCCACTTCCGAAATGCTTTCACTAATTCCAAATACTCCATTGTTTCTGCTTGTTCCAAAAATCTGACCATCTCTAATATCGGTAAGCTGGGAAATGCTAAACTGAGTTCACACTCAAGGTATTCTCCATTTTCTAATCTGTTGATTCTGAGTCGCGCTCCATTATAAATCCAAACTTCCGGCACTCCCAGATCCCTATAAACCTGCAAGCTATTTTCCGAACGGCTGGTAATATCAATTTCCACCACTAAATCCGGCGGCGGATCTTGATTCAGGTCGATTCTTTTTTTGCCTTTAACTGCACTAAGATTTTGGATGTAAAAACATTCATCCGGTTCGACACCGCTAAGTTCAGGACGCTTGAAAGTTGTGGAACCAAGGGGTTCAATGCTCACATCTAATTCTTCAGCTAAGGTTTCAACAAATCGACCCATTATTGTTTTGAAGCGTTCGTGTTCTAGGGAGGGTACCATAATTTGAAGATTGCCGCGATTGTATGTCAGTCGAATTTGCCGATCGCCGATTTCGGCAAGCAAAGTTTCGTAGGTTTGCCAACTGATACCCGATAGCTGGACAATTTGTTCCGGGGGGGCGAGAGTTTGAGCAGTCATCTGATTTTAGATTTTAGATTTTAGATTTTAGATTTCTCCCCCGCATAAATCCGGGGCCACAAACCAAATTCTTTTGAATGATAGTGCTAGTTTTATGCTTCGTGCCTAGGCCGGGGCCGGGGCGTAGCCATCGCACTTTTACATTATATCATCAAAAAAAGCTCGATCGCTCTCTAATTACCGAATTAAAATAGGTGCGATCGAGCCAGATTTTAACTCACCAATCTGCACCGGAAATACCGCCGCCAAATCCAGAGACAACTCTGGAAAACCAGGAATTACTACCGTCTGATTTGGCAACACAACTCGTTGCAATTGATAACTAAAACTACCGTTTTGTTTGCGATAAGGTTCGCTGTGCATTTCCAGTTGGTTATCAACCAAATTAAATATCCAATAATGAGTAATCCCTGTTTCAGCATAGAGAGGCAACTTCGTTCCCCGATCGTACTTCAAAGTAGAATCGGCAACCTCAATTACCAACAAAATATCAGCAGGCTCCGGGTGAGAAGATAAATAATTGTCAGAACGATGGCGGGAAATAACAACATCAGGCTCTGGTTCGCTATCATCCGTCAAAATAATGGGTTCTTGACCGCGCACGATCGCTCTTTTTCGCAGCAGCGGGTACAATTTTCCTAACAGTAGCGAATTACAAACAGAGTGAAACGTACTTTTACTAGCCTTGAGGATAATTTCTGGGCGAATCAATTCAATTCGGTCATCTGGCTCAAAAAATCCCAGTTCTCCCAAACGGTGATATTCGGCGATCGAGAACCGTTTTGCAGTTACGGCAGTCAATCGATTTTAGATTTTAGATTTTAGATTTTAGATTGACCCCACGGATAAATGCTCTTTCTTGAGGATTTTCGATTTTCGAAAAGGGATTGATTCCACGGATAAATCCGAGGGCTTGTACCACCTTTGAAATTCTTGGTCATAGCTTTTATTACCCTTTACAATTACCAACAGTTCCAATTCTACTCAAAAACCCCGCCCCGTGCCCTCAATTCAAGCTTCACGGCTTCCGAAATTCCCAGACAACCAAAAAACTTCGCATTGTCCACCACCGCATTTTTCAAATCAGCGCGGCTCAAATCAGCACCGTTTAAAATCGCACCGCTCAAATCAACACCGCTCAAATCAGCATTTTTTAAATTAGCATCGGTCAAATTTGCATCTACTAAAATCGCATCCGGTAAATAAGCACTGCTCAAATTTGCTCCGGTTAAATTTGCACGGCTCAAATTCGCCCGAGGCAGCTTTGTCCGCAAATCAGCACCGCTTAAATTAGCGCTGCTGAGTTCAGCATCCCGCAAATTAGCATTGCACAAATTAGCATCAATTAAAATAGCAGCGCTCAGCAAAGCACCGCTGAGATCCGCTAAGGTCAAATCGGCGCCCCGGAGATTTGTTTCGCGCAAATCCGCACCGTTAAAATCAGCGTAGTGCAAGTCAAAACCGCTTAAATTAGCCCCGGCAAAATCCTCAACCGGATCCAAACCAACTGTTTGTGCAAGTTGTACAAAATTATTAATTTTATCGGTTAAAAACAGTTCGCGGACGATCGCCAATTGCTGCTGTCGGTACTTGTCGGCCTTCTCGTAATCTGCTAAATACTTGTAACCGAGCTTCAAATTCTTGAGAGCATTGCGCTCAACGAGATCGTCCTTGCTGGCGCGCGCGATCGACAACTGCTCGTGATAACATTCGATCGCACCAGGCAAATCTCCCTTAGCATCGCAAGCTAGCGCCAAATAGCCCAAAGTTTCCAGGGTTTGGCGCGCATCGCCAGTTTCCCGGGCGATCGCCAAACGCTGCTGCTGGTAATCAATAGCACTAGAAAAATCCTCCAGAGTACAGCAAGCATTGCCCAGATTTCCCAAAGCATTCGCCTCGCCCCGGCGATCGCCAATTTCCCGCGCTAACACCAAATGCTGCTGGTAGCAGTCGATCGCTGACGGATAATTTCCCAGCGCTTCGTAAGCTGCGCCCATATTCCCCAGGGCCGCACCCGATCGGCGCTTATCGTCCATTGAGCGATACAGCCCCAGCGCTTCCTGCCAAGACTCCAGCGCCGCCTCAAATTGGCGCGCCTGATATTGCGAAATCCCCTGCTTGATTAGCTCGTTAGCTTGTTCGCTCATACTGTCAAAATTAGTAGAATAACTCAAGTTGATATTAATCGAGTCAAAGCGATAATTGCTAATCGGTAATTGCTAATCGGATGTCAAAGCGAGGAGGAGTTTTCTGCCGATAACTCCTCCTATTGAGTGTGAGCGCGGTACACACTGTTGCTAGAAGGACGTAACCCATAGCAAAGAAGGCCGGCTGGCTGGGGCTTGAGTGTCAATGAGTCCGTCTAACCAGATTAAGAATCGCCCCAATCAGTTCCTCCGGCTCAACGGGCTTGGCAATATGCCTTTGAAACCCAGCATCAAGCGCTTGCTGCTGATTAAAATCCCCCGCATAGGCAGTTAACGCGATCGCGGGAATTTCCCCACCTTGCTCTGGTGGTAAAGCTCTCACTTGCTGCATCAGCATATAGCCATCCATATCTGGCATCCCAATGTCGCTCAGCAGCACGTCTGGCTTCGATCGCATTAACGCCGCCAAGGCGGAGCCTGCTGAGTCGGCGAAGATGACACTTGCCTGGGCCTGCTGCAACAGAAAAACCACAAATTCCCGTGTATCGGTATCATCCTCGACCACTAAAACTTGAACGCCTTTCAAATTGAGGGAGGCCTCCTCGGATTGCTCCTCCTGACTGACGGCTGGCTCAATCGGCATCAGTGGCAGTCTGACGGTAAATGTGGCTCCTAGCTGTTCACCAGGGCTTTGGACCTGAACCGTTCCGCCATGGAGTTCAACTAGGTAACGGACGATCGCTAATCCTAATCCCAATCCCCCAAACTTGCGCGTCGTAGCACTATCGGCTTGGCGGAAGTAGTCAAAGACGTATGGCAGAAACTCTTGAGGAATGCCCTGGCCGTTGTCGCTGATGGTGATTTGAGCTTGATTGCCCACTTGCTCTAATCGCACCTCAACCCGACCGCCTGCGGGGGTAAATTTAATAGCATTGGAAAGCAGATTCCACACCACTTGCTGCAAGCGGGTGGAATCACCTGACACATAACCCACGTTGTAATGAAGGCTGACCTCTATCCCAATGGATTTGGCCCCGGCCGCCAGCCGAACTGTTTCGAGGGCCGCTCTTATAGTCGATGCCAAATTGATCGCAGTGGGATTCAGGCTGAGCTTCCCTTGCAAAATCCGCGAAACATCGAGCAAGTCTTCAATCAATTCAGATTGCAACTTGGCGTTGCGTTCAATTGTGGCGAGGGCTTGTGCCGTCTTCGCTTCGTCGAACTTGCGAATTTGTAGGAGCTTTGACCACCCCAAAATGGGATTGAGGGGCGATCGCAGCTCGTGGGACAATACTGCCAGAAACTCGTCTTTGATGCGGTTTGCTTGCAGCAACTGCTCGGCTTGCTGCTGTAATGAAGTTGTCAGGTTTGTCCGTTCCAGAGCGATCGCTACCTGATCGCAGGTTACTTGCAGCAGGTGAATTTCTTCTGAAGTAAAGCAAGTCCGGGTAAGACTGCCGAAGGAGAGCGTCCCCAACAACCGTCCCCGAGCAATCAGCGGTTGAGCGGCATGAGCGGTGATACCCATTGAGTGGATAACTCGAGCATCAGGAGCGGCGGCAATTTGCTCTCGATCGAGAACAATTTGCCGCCGATCGCGAGCAACCACTCCACACATATATTCACCGAACTCGATCCATTCCATCATTGCTGCCACTTCCTCAGAAATCCCACTAGAATTCCTCAGATGCAGGAGAGGCCGATTGTCTTTCTCCTCAACTAAGTAGTTGTAGTAACAATGCAGGTCTAGCTGGGCTGAGAGCTTGCTAAACAAGGCGTTCATCAGCGCTAGGGGTTGTTCGGTGGCCAGCAAATCACTGGTCATTTCATATAGCAGATGTAGCCGTTGGTTTGCCTGTCGCTGGGCGGTCTTGTCTTGCAAGATATTCACAAATCCTTGCGTGTTGCCAGTTTCATCCTGTAACGGCATCATTAAACCACTCGCCCAAAAGCGGCTGCCGTCTTTCCGCATATGCCAGCGTTCGTTCTCTACTTTTCCCTGCGTCAGAGCAATTTCGCTTTCCGTCTGTGCTCGTCCCTGTTCCTTGTCTTCGGGCGTGAATATGATGCTACCGTCGCAGCCGATCGCCTCTGCGTCTGTGTAGCCCAAAACCCTTTGGGCGCCAGAATTCCAACTAGCAATAGTGCCACCCGGATCGAGAGTGAATATGGCGTAATCTTTGGCACTCTCAATAATCAGACGGAGGCGGGATTCACTCTCGCGCAAGGCGACTTCTGCTTGGAAGCGATCGGTGATGTCAATACAGGAACCGATGTAGCCGAGGAAATCGCCTTCTAATGTAAACCGGGGGATTCCTGTGTCTAGAAACCAACGGTAGACTCCATCAAAGCGTCTGAGGCGATACTCCATCTGAAACTGTTGCCGAGCATCAAAGGCAGTGACATAAGTATCTAAGCAATGTTGCAAATCATCGGGATGGACTGCTTCTAACCAACCATTGCCCATTTCTTGCTCGATCGTCCGTCCAGTAAAGTCTAGCCACGGCTGATTAAAGTAATTACAGAGTTTATCAGTTCCAGACATCCAGATCAGAACAGGAGCGGTATCTGCCAGTTGGCGAAAGCGAACTTCACTCTCGCGCAGTTCAACTTCTGCTTGTTTGCGATCGGTAATGTCAATGATAAATTCCACGCCCTCTGTTTCATTGAACTGCGTCGCAGCGAACAGTGCCCACCAGCGCGAGCCGTCTTTGCGGATGTATTGCTTTTGATAAGGATTAGTGCGCCCGGTTGCTTCAAACTCCTCGACTGCTCTGAGGGAATGGGGCATCCACTCCGGCGGTGTCATTGTGTCCCAGCGCACCAATCCTTGCTCAGTATCCTCACGGCTGTAGCCGCTCATGCGGAGGAAAGCGTCGTTGGTTGCGGTGATAGTACCGTCGGTTTGGAAGAAAATGACCCCGACTGTTTCGATCGCCATCGCCCGACGCAGACGCGCTTCGGATTCGCGCAAGGCAAGGCTCGAGCGATCGCGATCTAATATGATGCTGGCGACTTGGGTGGCGAAGTCGCACAGTCGGTACTCCAAATCAGTCGGCCTCCGCGCCTCGTCGAAGCACAGAATCAGAGAACCGAGGGGCAGGTTGTCTGCGCCCTGTATGGGCGCGGAATGACACGCCAGCACGCCGTGAGTCAGGCATAAGTCTCGCCATCTCGGGGACCAGCGATCGTCGTTGGCGATGTCGGCACAGGTGACAGGTTTGCCCGAATACACTGCCTCGCCGCACGTACCGAAGGCAAGCTCATTAATCGGGGCATCCTTGAGTCCTTGAGCGAAGGACGGCCCAAAATCCGGAGCGATCGAATAGGGAAACGTCAGTCCCTGGGCATCGGCTACCAGGATGCAGGCTCGCGTGCGCGGATTTAGCTTGGACACGGAGGCACACAGGGATGAGAGACATTCCTCCAGCGGGTGCCCTGAGGCGGTAAACTCCAGCAGTCTCTTCTGCTCGGCCTGTACGAGTTGGGCCTGTTTGCGATCGGCAATGTCAGTTACAAAAATTTTCAGCCCATCGGCCGAGGGGAAAACCCGGTACTGAAACCAGCGATTGCAGCGCAGATAAAGATACTCAAACTCGACGGGCGTTTGGGAGCTCATCGCCCGATGCAATTGAACGCAAACATCGGTGTCAACGGTATTGGGAAACAAGTCCCAATGGTTGTAACCGAGCAGTTCTTCTCGCTGCTTAAAAAGCATCGAGCACAAGCGATCGTTGACGTAGGTGAAGTGCCAGTTGCGATCGAGAACAAAGAAACCATCACTGATGCTAGAGAGAATGCTTTCCACCTCCTGACGAGCTGTTTCTGCTTCTGGCTGCTGCACTTGTTCCTGCTGGAGTGCTTCGAACCGCTGCGCCTGCTCGACATTTGTTTCCACTCGTGCTAACAATTCACCGTCAGAAAACGGCTCAGTCAAGTAGTCGTCGGCTCCAGCTTCCATGCCCCAGAAATCGAGCAGCCTGTTCACCAGATTCAGCAAGCGTTGCCCGTTGCGCTGCACCACCTCCATCCGTTCTCGATGCTCGGCGGGTAGCGGCACGTTTCGATCGGTGAGAGCGTCCTCAGTTGAACCGATTATCAGGGTTAGGGGAGTCCGCAATTCATCGCTGATGTTACTCAAAAAAACCGTGTTGGGGCGATCGAGTTCTGCCAGTGCTTCGACTCGTTTCCGCTCTTGTTCATAAGTGCGGGCATGGCAGATGGCTGTTGTCACCTGCCCTGCGATCGAGTCAAAAAAGCCTTTGTAATCCTCATCAAAGATTCTGAGCGGACTCACTCCGGCAATCAAGAACCCGAAGGTTTCTCCCGATCGGGCCAGCGGTAGAATGACCGCTTGATGGGGAGATTGGAACCAGGCGCCGCCTGGTAAAAGTCCAAATCGCGCTTGTAAATCCTCAACTATCTTGCTTTCACCCGTCTCCATGACTTGCGTCAGTTGCCACCCCTGGGACGTTTCAGCGGATGTCAGATCGATCGCCTCTGGGCTGGCGATGGTTCCGGCGGCTAACCTGGTTGTGCCGGCAAGTCGTGCACAAGTGCGATCGCGATCGAGGAGATACAGCAGTGCAAACGGGATGTCACAGGCGTTAGAGGTCAATGCGGCGGCCCAAACCTCGCAGGCGGCTTCTACCGTCAATGCGGTGACTGTTGCTGCGCCCCCTTCACGCAGCGTCCTCAAGCGGCGATCGTTCAACACCCGCTCTGTTTCTTCGGTGACAGTGCCAAACACACCGCCTGGCCTGCCATCTGAGGCGGGAACAGGACTGTAGGAGAAGGTAAAGTACCTCTCCTCTGGATACCCGTTGCGCTCTACGATCGGCAAGGCTTGTTTATTCCATGACGATTTGCCTTCTTTTAAGACGGCTTCAGCTTGAGGCCCAACCACCTCCCAAACGTCTGCCCAAACCTTAAACGCAGATTCACCCAGGGCCTGGGGATGACGCTGGCCCAGGATCGGGATGTAAGCGTCGTTGTAGAGGTTAATCATCTCGTTCCCCCACCAGATGAACATGGGGTAGGGGGAACCCAACACGAGCCCGATTGCGGTTTTTAAGCTCTCGGACCATTTCTCGACAGCACCAAGGGCCGAATGCGACCAATCGTGCGATCGGATCAGCGCCCCCATCTCGCCACCACCCGCAAAAAGCTCTTGAGGAATTTCCTCCGATCCATTGACGCTCATTTTTTATTCCTATATAAAAATATTTGGTTGGCAGTGCCTCAGCTTCAAACAATCCCGACCCACCCCGAAAAACTAGGCTGTTTAAGTTTCTTAAGCATTCTTTCCTAATGCTTGCGCTTCCCGGAGACTACCCTCAGGGTTTGCTAGGAAATCCCAGTTAGAAATATAATAGTAACTATTGTAAAACTTCATTGAGTTTATAAGCAATTATAAACAATAATGGTATTATATTGTTCTGAGTGTTGAACAAGGAAGACGCACAGCCTAAAGAACGGAAGTCTCAAATGCAACTAACAGAGAGGCACATCATTAAATCGACGGAACACCGTTTCGCCCAAATTGACGAACTAGCCTTTAAATCTAAGAACCTCTACAATGCCGCTAAATACGTCATTCGTCAGAGCTTTCTTTATGGATGGGGCTATGTCAATTACAACGAAATGAACCGTTTGATGAAGTCTCACAAAGCATACAAGGCTTTACCTGCTTTCGGTTAGTCAGCAAATATTGATGGTGCTAGATAAGAATTGTCCATCCTTCTTTGAGGCGATTAAGAATTACAAAACGGAACCCTCTAAATTCACGCGATCGCCCCAAACTGCCGAAATACAAAGATAAGACCAAAGGGCGAAACCTCCTTGTATAAACGATTCAAGCAATTAGTAGCAAACAGTTAAAGAAAGGAATCATTAAACTTTCGGGTACTGAATTTTCGCTCAAAACAAAAGTCAATACCGAGCCGATTTGCTTTCGTTAGACTGGTTCCGAAATGTGATTCCTATGTAGTGGAGGTAATTTATGATAAACCAGAGTCCACCTGTATAGCAATCCTCGCATCACTTTCAATAACTTCCAGGCTCTGCCTGGGAATAAATGTCACTCTTGCTCTGCCTCGCCTGCTACAATCGAACCCAGGCAGAGCCTCCGGATCTGCATTACCAGGCTCTGACTGGTAACGAGTAGAATCATTTAGGATTGCTATAGCAACCCTAACTTTGTACCTAGTATTGATTTAGGACTAGATAATTTAGTGGCGTTAACTTCAAATCAACCGGGATTTATCCCTTTGTTGATTAACGGGCGACCATTGAAATCGATTAACCAGTTCTACAACAAGCGCTCTTCAAGATTGCAATCCCAGTTAACAGGGAACCGCAAAACATCACCCCGGATGAGCGCGCTTAACTCGCTGGATCGATCAGAAAGTTGACAATTACTTACATCATGCTAGCCGTCTAATTATTAACTTTTTGCTCGCCAAGCAGATTGGGACGCTAGTAATTGGCAAGAACGCGCAGTGGAAAACTGAAATTGATCGAGGGAAGCCTACTAACCAAAACTTTGTTAGTATTCCTCACTCTCGATTGATTGAGATGTTGGAATACAAAGCTCGGTTGGTAGGAATCGATGTAATTGTACAGGAAGAATCTTACACATCTCGCGCAAATTTTTTGGGTTTAGATTCAATCCCTGTCTACGGGAAAACAGAAAAAGAGCCTGTGTTTACGGGTAAGCGGATTAAAAGAGGTTTGTACAAAACATCGGTTGGTCAGTTAATTAATTCCGATGTGAACGCCGCGTACAACATCCTCTCAAAAGCAATCCCAACTACGCAGCACTCTTGATAGAGAGCTGCGTAGTTGGGCCGAGGCAGGTCAATCCGCTCAAAGTAAAAGTGAAAGGGGAGGGACTTAACGCCTCCCATGTCATGTCATAAATGACTATACTTTTGCCAGCTATCAGCAAATCGCCTCAACGAATCAAGAATCGAGCGCTTCTTTATACCTCAGAGTGTCAAACCTGTTGGGGATCTGTCCCTCTCCCTCTCCCCCATCCTTATTTTCACGCCGGTGCCCGACAAAAAAAAGACAAAAAAAGAGAGAGCTACGTAAGTAACTCTCTCTGCCATCAGGGTGCATCTACATAACACAATATAACACGAGGGGTATGAGGGGTGAAACCCCCAAACGTGAAGATATGGTAAAGAAATGTATATAAATTATAAAGTTATCATACCGCGCCAAAAGCTAGAGGGGGGCGGGATCGGGGAAAACCGATCGCCCGCCGCACTATCCGCTACATGACCCCCTTAACGATTGCTTAGCCTGGGCCGTTAAGCTTGGCCGCGAGCAGCTCATTGGTCAATTTGGGATCGGCCCGGCCGCCCGTCTCCTTCATCACTTTGCCGACAAAAAAGCCCAGCAGCTTAGTTTTGCCGGCTCGGTACTGTTCGAGCTCCTTGGGATTGGCGGTCAAAACTGCATCGATGGCGCGCGCGATCGCCCCAGTATCCGAAATTTGAATCAAACCCTTGCTCTCTACGAAGTTCTGAGGAGAACCGCCGTTGGCGAGCAACTCGGGCAAAATATCCTTAGCGATTTTGCCGCTGATGGTGCCGGCATCAATTAGCGCCAGCAGTTCGGCTAAATCCTGCGGTTGGAAAGGAATTTCTGAAATCGCCAGCTTTTCATTTTTCAGATAAGCAGTAATATCGCCCATCACCCAATTGGCAGCTTGTTTGGGGACAGCACCGGCGGCGATCGATTTTTCAAAATACTCAGCCACGGCTTTGTCGTCTGTCAGCACCCGCGCGTCGTAGGGAGAAAGAGCGAGCTCGGTTTCGTAGCGATGGCGCTTTTGGGCCGGCAATTCTGGCAGTTGAGCTTTCCACTCCTGCAATTGCTCGGTCGAAACTTCGATCGGAGGCAAATCCGGTTCCGGGAAATACCGATAATCGCTGGCACCTTCCTTGGTCCGCATACTGAAAGTACACTGCTTGTTTTCATCCCAAAGCCGCGTTTCTTGGACGATGGTTTCGCCATTTTCCAGAGCTTGAATTTGCCGCTCGATCTCGTAATCGATCGCCCGTTCGATCGCATTAAAAGAGTTCATATTTTTAATTTCCACCTTCGTGCCGAACTCTTTTCGGCCAACGGGGCGCACCGAAATATTCACGTCGCACCGGAGCGAACCTTCCTGCATATTCCCGTCGCCAACACCGATGTAGCGGACGATCCGCCGCAATTCTTGACCGTATTCGGCAGCTTCCGCGCCCGAGCGCAAATCCGGTTCCGAAACAATTTCGATTAGAGGCACACCGGCGCGGTTGTAATCCACCATTGAATAAGTAGAACCGCTCAGCCGATCGCTGCCGCCGTGGACCAATTTTCCGGCATCTTCCTCCATGTGCAAGCGAGTGATTCCGATTTTTTTTCTAGTAGAATTTCCCGTCTCGTCCACCAGTTCAATTTCTAGCCAACCGTTATTCGCGATCGGCAAATCGAACTGAGAAATTTGATAATTTTTCGGCAAATCCGGATAGAAATATTGCTTGCGGTCAAACTTACTGTAAGGTGCGATGGAGCAGTTGAGAGCCAGCCCTGCTTTCACCGCATATTCCAGCACTTTTTGATTTAATACTGGCAACACTCCAGGCATTCCCATACAAATTGGGTCAATGTTAGTATTTGGGGCATTGCCAAATTCTGTAGAAGAACTGGAGAAAATTTTAGTATTCGTACTCAATTGACAATGAGTTTCGAGACCGATAATGGCTTCGTACTGAGTTTGGTTTTTTATCGAAGAGGGTGCAGCAGCAGTCATAAGCGATTTAAAAGACTGAATAACTTGAGATTTTATTTTAGCTTTTTATTGACCAAACCGATTGGAGATTATTTGTAGGTAGGGGCGGTTTCATTGGTGTCAACAAGCCGGTTAACCTGCAGGGAAAGCAGGGGGGGTTGAAACCCCTCATTTCCCTGTGTCCAAGCGCGTGGAAAGTTGAGACCAATGGCGATCGGCACAAGCAACGCCCTGCGGAGGATTCGCGATCGCGAAGCCGATATCCTTTGGATCGCCCCCAAACAACAACCCTGTGCAAAAATATATTGAGTGGCAGCTCCCGCCCACACCCCTAGGTCCAGGAGAGTTTTAGATCGATCGACCACAATTGGCGATCGCATCGATCCCCAAACCCTTTTACTGGCAGTCTTTAATAGCACCGCCCGCCGACAGCGATCGGCTCCGCGCACCAATTAAAAATTAAAAATGTATAATTTGACATAAAATTACATATTTTTAATTTTTAAACTTTAATTTTGAATTGTAAAAGTAACACTTGCGTAAGTGTCAAAAATATGCCGGAAATTCCAGTTGAAAGTGCCACACTGTTTCACAACAGCATCACTGAGCTAGAGCAGGCGGAATCAGCCCTCGAACTCGCTTGGAACGAACTCGAAAAACAAACAGCAGAAACCATTGCTCATATTGCCAAATCCGGCTGCGCAAACACACAGGAAATGACCGACCGCTTGGCGCTGGCGAAGCAACTCCGCCAGCAACTTCAACGTCAAATAAAACAAGCCAACTCGCGGCTGGAATTTCACCTAGAAAACACGCCAATGGCAGTTATAGAGTGGGACAGGGAATTTCGGGTAGTGCGGTGGTCGCCAATGGCAGAACAAATATTTGGCTGGAGTGCAGCAGAAGTAATCGGTAAATACTGGGACGAATGGTCAATTGTTCATCAAGAAGACTTCGAGCAAGTGTGCGCCGTCACAAATCAACTGTTACACCGCAGAGAACCCCGCAACATTTGCCGCAACCGCAACTATACCAAAGATGGCTCGGTAATTTACTGCGAATGGTACAATTCGGCTGTAATCGATGAATCGGGAACAGTAGTTTCAATTCTCTCTTTTGCCAGAGACATAACCGAGCGCCACCGCACTCGAGAAGAACTGCACCGGCGCGAGCAAGCTTTCAGCACCCTAGCCGAAAATGCGACTGATATCATCGCCCGGTTCGATCGAGAACGGCGCCTCGTTTACATCAACCAAGCAGTAGAATCAGCGACTGGAAAACCCCCCGCAGAATTAATTGGCAATAGCAACAGACAATCAGGAATGCCGCCCGACTTGTGCGACTTGTGGGACGAGACTTTTCTGAAAGTTTTTGGCACGGGCCAACAAGAAACTATAGAATTTGAGTTTCCCACTCCCCAGGGCATAAAACATTACCACTGTCGAGTCATTCCCGAATTTGCTGAAGACAATTCAGTAGAAACCGTTTTATCCATCGCCCGCGACTTCACAGAACTAAAACAAGTCGAATGCCAGTTGCGACAAAGCGAATCCAAATTTAGAGCCATTGTTGATTCTAACATGATCGGTCTAATTTTTTGGGATATTAACGGCAGCATTACAGATGCCAACGCCGCTTTTTTAAACACGGTAAACTACACGCGGGACGATCTGCTTTCAGGAAGAATTAACTGGCAAGAAATGACCCCGCCAGAATACGTGAGTATAGACACAGAAAAAGTGGCAGAACTGAGAGCTAGAAATACGGTTATTCCCTTTGAAAAAGAATTTATGCGCTCCGATGGTAGCCGCGTTCCGGTGCTGCTTGGCAGCACATTTTTAGAAGGAACGCAGCAGTTAGGTGTTAGTTTTGTGCTGGACTTAAGCAAGCGCAAACAGGCAGAAGCGGAACTGCAAAAACATCAACAACTTTTAGAGAGCATCCTGACAACTATCCCCAACTTTCTCTACATTTACGATGTAGTAGAGAACAAAAATATTTATGCAAATGAATCTGTCACAGCCATACTCGGCTACACTGCAAAAGAATGGCAAGATTTGAGTATAGATGCTGTCGCTAACTTAGTTCATCCCGAGGATAGGTTAAAGCTAATTACAGGTATGGAGCGGCTAAAATACAGCAGCAATCCCTATGAAACGGATGACAGAGACTACAGAATCAAACACAAAAATGGGGAATGGCGCTGGGTGCACGATCGGTCTACAATCTTCAAAAGAACCCCAGACGGGCAAATGAGGCAAGTTATCGGTTCCGTACTCGACATCAGCGATCGCAAACAAGCCGAAGAATCATTAAAACAGCAAAAAGAACTGCTGCAAACTATTTTCGACAACGTGCCGGTCATGCTCGCATTCTTGGGCAGCAGCGGTGAAGTAAACTGGGTAAACCGCCACTGGGAACAAGTGCTCGGCTGGAGTTTTGCAGAAATCAAAGACCGCGATATCTTGGCCGAATTTTATCCGCAGCCAGAATACCGTCAATACGTTTTGGATGAAATCCAAGCAGCAAATCAGAACTGGAGCGACTTCCAAACAAAAGTTAGAGACGGGCGAATTATCGACACTTCTTGGGCATATGTTCGCCTTTCCGACGGCAGGTGTATCAGCATTGGTCAAGATATCACCGAACGCAAACGAGTAGAAGCTGAACTCAAAGAACTTAACGAAACTTTAGAAGCTCAAGTCGCCCAGCGAACCGCAGAGTTAGAGACTTTTTTTGATGCTTTGCCGGACTACATTTATGTTGTAGAACGGGACAATATGCGCTTTTCTTTTGTCAACCATCCCCTTGCCAAAGTTTCCGGCTTCGACAGCAGGCAGCAAATGCAGGGCAAAACCATTTTTGAGTGCTATCGCAGCGAACTGACAGAACGATTTTCCCGGGAAAATTTGCAGGTATTTGAATCGGGCAAAACTCTGCACTTCCAGGAAAAATTTGTGAAAGCGGACGGCAATGCTTACTTCGACACGTTTAAAATTCCGCTGAGAAATCTCAACGGCGAGGTTTATGCTTTAATTGGCACTGCTCGCGATATCACAGAGTTGGTAGAGACAAAACAAGCGTTGTCACAACGTACAGAGCAATTAGAAGTTGCCAATCAAGAATTAGAATCTTTTTCTTACTCAGTTTCCCACGACTTGCGCGCGCCTTTGCGACACATTTCAGGTTTTGTCAATGCCTTGAAGCAGCGGCTAGAAGCAACTGAGGGTTTGAGCGATAGCAAAATACTTCACTATCTGGAAGTAATTGAAGACAGCAGCCAAAAAATGAGCCTGTTGATTGACGGTTTGCTCGCCCTGTCGCGGGTGACTCGCACTGAGTTGATGCACATTCCGATCGATCTGGTCCGTTTGGTACACACTGCGATTAAATTGACTAAACCCCCAAATGTCTCAGATCCGGCCCAAACTCCCCACAGCGTTGAATTTGCCGTCGGAAATTTGCCGACGGTAACGGGAGATCCAACCTTGCTGCAACAGGTGTTCAGCAACTTGATCGGTAACGCCGTCAAGTTCAGCCGCGGACGCACTCCCGCTACAATAGTTATTGATGCTTTACCGGATGGAACGATTTTTGTCAAGGATAACGGTGTGGGTTTTCCGATGGAATATGCCGATCGGCTATTTGGAGCCTTTCAGAGGCTGCACTCCCAGAGAGAATTTGAAGGTACTGGCATCGGTTTGGCGATCGTCCAGCGGATTATTCACCGCCACGGCGGCACGGTTTGGGCCCAAAGCCGACCTAGTCAAGGAGCCACGTTTTACTTTAAACTAGGGCAAACAATCTCAAATGGTAATATAGATTCGTAAGTTAAGTGTATAAGAGTTTGAAATTCTGAATTTGAAACTTTTATACACTTAAATAAGTCACCATCGGTGAGAGCATCCGAATTTTGGTTTGACAGGAGTGTTGGCTGTGAGAGATCGAAGTGAAAGATATAGGCTTGGCTGTGCAAGATGCTCGCACTCCTAAAAACGCTTTTTAGAGAATTGGGATGCTCCCCAATCGGTTCGGTCAGCCTTCGACTGCGGGTACTCGCATAAAGGTTTTGAGAGTAGAGTATATAGGGGTTCGATCGCGTGGTGAGCTATGCCCGTGGATCCGTCAGCTTGATGTCAGATAGTACCTCAGGTTACTGAGAAAGGCTATATAATTTATTTTGCTAAGAATAACTAAAAATACCGAGATAAAATTAACCTAACTCAATCTAAAAAATTACATTTAGCAACAAGAACAACTAATTTAAAACCTCCCCAATACCTTATGTTAGATATAACTGAGACAAACTATCTACTAAAAGTGGTAGCGGAATCAACATTGCAATTGTTGATTGTCGAAGACATGGCAGAAGATATGGAATTAATAGTGCTCGCCTTAGAAGCGGGGGGAGTAAATTTTAATTGGGATACGGCAGAAACAGCAGCAGAGTGCAGAAAACTGCTCGAAAATTGCCATTACGATGCTGTACTATCAGATTACCGCCTGCCAGGTCTCAACGGTTTAGAAGTGTTGAAATTAATGCAGGAATTAGGGAAAAACATACCATTTATTTTAGTAACCGGAAGTTTGGGAGAAGAAGCGGCAGTTGAGTGCATCAAAGCCGGAATGACCGATTACGTATTAAAAGGGCGGCTGTTTAGGTTGCCAACAGTCTTAGAACGATCGCTCCAAGAATACAAAATGCGGCGCCAGCAGCAAGAAGCGATAGCCCAACTGCACCGACAAGCTCAGCGAGAAGCGATCGTCAACCGCATCCTCCAAGCCATGCGCTTCACCCTGGTACTCGACGAAGTGCTACAAACCACCGCAGATCAACTGCACGAAGCTCTCGAAATCAGCGCCTGCGCTATCTTGCAGCCTGATGCCGAAGGCGGCATCAGAGTTAGCAACATCAGCTCAGCCGCCGGTAGAGAACGGTTCGTCGGGCTAAATTGCGAATTTGCCGAGCACTACCACTCCTGGCTGGCGGCGGGGGAAACCCTGGCGGTTGACGAGTTATCGACCCTGTGCCCGTCCCTGCAAGCATCAGCAGATTTTGTAGGGTTTCGCGCCGTCGCGATCGCGCCGCTGCTCTACCAGCAGTCATTTTTGGGAGGAATTGCCATCTATCAGTGCGATCGGGCGCGCTCTTGGACCGCCGAAGAACTGTCGCTACTCAAAGCTATAGCCGACCAGTGCGCGATCGCGATCCACCAAGCGGAACTATACCAACAAGCCCAAACCGAACTCGCAGAACGCAAGCGCGCCGAAGCAGCAGTCTGCGGCATCCAGCAGCAGCTAGCGACAATGGCAGCCAACATTCCCGGCTCAGTCTACCGCGTCGTGCTGCATCCAGACGGCACAATATCGATGCCCTACATCAGTCCGGGCGTGCGCGAAGTTACTGGGATCGGGGCCGAAGAAGTAATGAAGCGCCCGGAACTCTTGACCGAAATCATCCATCCAGAGGACAAAATCTCTTTTGACAGCAGCGTAGCAGCATCGAGAGCGAGTCTTTTGCCGTGCGATCGCCAGTACCGGATCGTTCTGAGATCTGGGGAGGTCAAGTGGGTGCAAGACAGCGCCAGATTTTCCCAGAACGAAAACGGCGACATAATTGTAGACGGAGTAGCTCTCGACATCAGCGATCGCAAAGAAGCCGAATCAGCCCTCAGAAAAAGCGAACAGCGATTTCGATCGCTGATTGAAAACGCCACAGACATCACGATCATTATCGACGGTGAGGGCATCTTCCGCTATATCAGCCCTTCGGTCAAACGAATTTTAGGATACGCGCCCCACCAGGCGATCGGGCGCAGCGCCTTAGAAATAGTTCACCCCGACGACTGCGCCGCGATCGCCCAAACCCTCAAAAAAGTCATTGAAAACCCCAAAAGAAGCCAGTCCCCAGTTGAGTACCGAGTCCGCCACCGCAACGGTTGCTGGTGTTATGTAGAAGCTGTAGCCACCAACTTGCTGTACGATCCGGCAGTCCAGGGAATCGTGATTAACTGTCACGACATCACTCAGCGCAAACTCGCCGAGGAAAAACTGCTGCACGACGCTTTTCACGACGCCCTCACCGGATTGCCCAACCGATCGCTATTTACCGATCGGCTTTCACACGCTTTGAAACGGGCAAAACGGCGCAAAGACTACTTGTTTGCCGTGCTGTTTCTCGATTTAGATAGATTTAAAGTAGTCAACGATTCCCTCGGCCACGCGATCGGCGATCAACTGCTAGTAGCGATCGCCAGGCGTCTGGAAGCTTGTCTCAGGGCCGGAGACACAGTGGCCCGCATCGGAGGAGACGAATTCGTGCTGTTGCTCGAAGACATCGAGAGCATAAATGAAGCTACCAGCGTTGTCAACCGCCTGCAAAAGAAAATCACCTCCCCGATCGTTCTCGACGGACACGAAGTATTTATCACCGCCAGCATCGGCATAGCTTTGAGTTCTGGCGAATACGTGGAACCGACAAACCTGCTGCGCGACGCCGACACGGCAATGTACCGCGCCAAAGAACTCGGCAGAGCCCGACACGAAGTTTTCAACAGTTCCATGCACGCCCACGCTTTGCGGCTGTTGCAGCTAGAAAACGACCTGCGGCGGGCGATCGAATCAATTAGAGACCCGGTTAGAGAAGAAGACTTTCCCCCATCCCCCGCATCAGCCTTACCTCCCTTATCCGCAGCGCCCCAGTTTATCCTTCACTACCAGCCGATCGTGTCGATCGCCAACGGCAAAATTACCAGTTTTGAGGCCCTTGTGCGCTGGCAGCATCCCGAACGCGGCTTAGTTTCCCCAATGGAATTCATCACAATGGCCGAGGAAACCGGCTTGATCGTACCCCTGGGCCGCTGGGTACTGCGGACAGCTTGCCAGCAAATCGGCCAGTGGCAGCAACTATTTCCAAGCAACCCGCCCTTGAGTGTCAGCGTCAACCTTTCAGCCAAACAGTTTTCTCAGCCAGATTTAATCGAATACATCGACCAAGTTCTGGCAGAAAGTCACCTCGACGGCAGCAGTTTAAAACTAGAAATTACCGAAAGCGTACTCATAGAAAATTCCGAATCAGTAACAGCAATGCTGGTGCAGCTCAGAGCCCGAAACATAGACTTGTGCATTGACGACTTCGGCACCGGCTATTCATCTCTTTCCTACCTGCACCGCTTCCCCACCAATACCTTAAAAATAGACCGCTCATTTGTTAGCAGGATGGGAGGTGATTTTGCCCTCGGCAAAGGAGCTATCGACCCCACAGAAATTGTGCGGTCGATCGTTACTTTATCGCACAATTTAGGCATGGATGTAGTAGCCGAAGGAGTCGAAGAAGCCTCGCAACTATCTATACTCAAAGGATTAAAATGTGAGTACGCCCAGGGATACTTTTTCTCAAAGCCAGTAGACTCTCAAACAGCAGCAGCCCTAATCCGACAGCAAGCAGAACATCAGAATTTGCTGACATTTAGTTTGTTAGAGAAAGGCAATTAAAAAAACACGGCACTTTGTACGTCCCGTTTCAGCATAAAATCTTAAAATATTTTAAAGCTGTCCCTAACTGGCGTCAGTTAATAACTACGGCATCCAAATCACTATGACTATTGGCTACCTCGCCCTCGTTCTCCACGCCCACTTGCCTTTTGTCCGCCACCCAGAAAGCGACTACGTTTTAGAAGAAGAATGGCTGTTTGAGGCGATCGCGGAAACCTACATTCCCCTGTTGCAAGTCTTTGAAGGGCTCAAGCGCGACGGCATCGACTTTAAAATTACCATGAGCATGACACCGCCCTTGGTGGCAATGCTGCGCGACCCCTTGCTGCAAGACCGTTTCGACGACCACTTGGCAAAACTCGAAGAACTAGCGGATCTCGAAATCGAACACCATAGCGGAAACGGTCACCTCCGCTATTTAGCAGAACATTACGCCGCCCACTTCTCTCAAGTCCGCAACTTTTGGGAAAGGTACGATCGAGATTTAGTAAAAGCCTTCAAACAATTCCAAGACAGCAACAACCTCGAAATCATCACGTGCGGCGCCACCCACGGCTATTTACCGCTGATGAAAATGTACCCCGAGGCAGTCTGGGCGCAAATTCAAGTAGCCTGCGACAACTACGAACAAAACTTCGGCCGCCGACCAAAAGGCATTTGGCTGCCCGAATGCGCCTACTACGAGGGCTTAGAGCGGATGTTAGCCGACGCAGGCCTCCGCTACTTTCTCACAGACGGTCACGGCATCCTCTACGCCCGCCCGCGTCCCCGCTACGGCAGCTACGCCCCAATTTTCACCGAATGCGGAGTAGCAGCCTTCGGCCGGGATCACGAATCATCGCAGCAGGTTTGGTCTTCCGAAGTCGGCTATCCAGGCGCCGCCGAATACCGCGAATTCTACAAAGATTTGGGTTGGGAAGCTGACTACGACTACATCAAGCCCTACATCATGCCCAACGGACAGCGGAAAAATACCGGGATTAAATATCACAAAATCACCGGTCGCGGATTGGGTTTAGGCGATAAACAGTTGTACGATCCTTACTGGGCAAGGGAAAAAGCAGCGGAACACGCCAGCAACTTTGCGTTCAACCGGGAACGCCAAGTCGAACACCTCAACGGCATTATGCAGCGTCCGCCGATTATTGTTTCACCTTACGACGCCGAACTTTTCGGTCACTGGTGGTACGAAGGGCCTTGGTTCTTAGATTACCTGTTCCGCAAGAGTTGGTACGACCAAAATACCTACGAGATGACGCACTTAGCCGATTATTTGCGGGGAAATCCGACTCAGCAAGTGTGCCGCCCGTCTCAGTCGAGTTGGGGTTTCCGGGGTTTCCACGAATATTGGCTCAACGATACCAATGCTTGGATTTACCCGCACTTGCACAAAGCAGCGGAACGGATGATTGAGTTGGGAAGCATGGAACCGGCGGATGAGTTGCAGTGGCGCGCCTTGAACCAAGCCGCGCGGGAAGTGCTGCTAGCTCAATCCTCTGACTGGGCGTTTATCATGCGTACAGGGACGATGGTGCCCTATGCAGTGCGGCGGACTCGATCGCACTTAATGCGCTTTCACAAGCTGTACGATGAAGTGAAAGAAGGCAAAGTCGATTCGGGTTGGTTGGAGAAGGTAGAAGAGATAGATAACATCTTTCCCGAGATTAATTATCGAGTTTATCGATCGCTATAAGCAAACTTCGAGCAAATCCCGACAGTTTAAAACCCGCCAGCGCGGGTTTTTTTCATACACTAGCTTTGTAGGGTGCGTGAGAACGAGAAATCTTCAACTACCAACGATGAGGCTATTTCTCACGCACCGCACAATCGCATTACAGGTGATCGTAGATATTTGGAAGATCGAGAGGTTCAGACCTGTTCGACATCCGAATATAAAATTCAAGTTTCTTTTCGTTCGTTTTCTGTAGCCAAGCTTTTTTCGCCGATTTTTTTATATAAATCGCACAGACATCTTTCCCATCAATTTTTTCAAACCTAATTTTAATCTGCTGAGTAAAGTTGCTGCCAATACATTGACAGATTGAATCAATAATTGTCCGCTCTAGCCGATCCAGATTTCCATTTGACAGTAAAGAGAAATCCTTTTCTAGCCCGAAAATATTACCATTATCTTCAACGCCGATAATGAGAGTTCCACCTTCAGAATTAAGAAATGCAGCAATTGTCTTAAGAGTGCTAAATCTTAAGTCTTTATTCTCACAATTGCGCCGAACATCCCACTGAAAGGTACTCTTATACTCCAGGCGATCGCTTTCAGGGAGTTTGATCAACTCAGAAATTGGGCGCAGTTCGCCAATTTTTCTGATCGTTGTTAAAAAGCGGCGCAGTTGTCGTTCCTCAATCTGTCGTTTCAATATTTCTTCTGTATCTGCTGCATCGATTACCGTTTTGTTAATCACGGCAATGTACTGACCAAAATATGTTCGATCCAACGTTTCTATATTCTCGTTAATCCACTGCTCATTCTGAACGTTACCCCAACGGTTGAAATAGGCGATCGCCTCCTGAATCGATTCATGAAGTATATCGAAAATATTACCTCGCATATTTTTAGAAATATAGTCCCATGCGCCCATCTTGAAAGCAGTGCGGCAATCTGAAACTGTATCATTGGCAGTCAAGATAATAACTACAGAAGAAAGATTTCGGGCTTTCACTTCGTCAATAACAGCAAATCCACTGTCATCCTGCTCCATTCGCATATCTGCAATAATTACGTCAAAGGGCTTTCCCAATTTCTCTTTAGCTTGAGCAACACTGGTAGCCGTTTCAATCTGCTCGTAGCCATAGTCCCCAAGCCATTCCAGTAACTCATTCAAAAATCGAGGATTGTCTTCTACCAAGAGCAAATGAACGTTTTTAGTTTGCATATTATCTTACACCTCTTCCTCAAGATAAGGAATATAAATTTCAAATCTAGCTCCATCTTGTCCCGTTTCCCGAATATAGCCCTTCATCTGGGTCAGGGTTTTACGGATAATGAACAGCCCTAATCCGCTACCTTTACCCTCCGGAGAGGTGGTTTTTAGGGGTTGAAAGATCCAATCTTTCTGATAATCTGGAACGCCCTTACCATCATCAGCAAATTCAAGAAACAGATATTTTTGCTCTCCAGGGACATTCATTCCCCGAATTCCTGATGGGTTGACCACATCTTGGGATGTGATACGAATGGTCAATTTCGGCTGGTCAGCATTGTGCTTCAGAGAATTTTCGACCAGTTCATTCAATGCACTCTTTATTTTTTCCTGATCTCCATAGAACTGAGAGTCACCGTTTCTTATGTCTAGAAGAATGCAAGCATTATCAATATGGCAAGTTATTTCCCACTTTTCAAATAGTTCCTTGACATGAAAACGGTGATTTTTGATAGAGATACCTTCGTTGATAGCTTTCAAGTCATTGAGAGCACTCTGGGTTAGTTCCAGTTGTGTCAGCAATTTATCAAACTGGGCGTAATGCTCGTCATTAGGTGATAACTTTCGGATGGCTCGTATAGTCTTCGACTTGATCACAGCCAATTCGTTATTCACAAAGTCAGAGATATCATGGGCAGTTTTGGAAATGACCGTCAAAATCCTCCGATAGTCGTCATTAGAAATAGTTTCAATCTCAGATTTTTGTGCTTCCTTGCGTTTGTCAACCTCTTGGAAGACATCTTCAATCGCTTGAATAATACCGTTTAATAAGGGATCTTCGCGATCGGAGCGACGTGAAATTCGATAAGCAATTGCTTTGAGGATGCTGATCTCATTGGCGATTTTGTGATACATCGCCCGATTGAGCATTTCCGTGTCGCTTAATTCACTTGGGACATCAGTTTTGACCATTTCAAAGTAGTCTTGCTCACTAAAGTTAAGAATCAGCATTTCCCTTGCCTGATTGTAGCGCGGAGAATCTTTGTCGATTTGCCGCAGCATTTGAATGGCTGTATCGTTATGAGGATCGCGGGCAAAAATATTTCTAGCACTGTGGAGCCGTGTTTTCTCTTTGTCATCCGAGTTTGCAATTGCTGCCTCGAAATATTCGTCACCTTTCTTTCGTTGCTTAATGCAGTAGTATAGCCTACCTAATGTGAGCAGAATTATATTAGCTTCATATTGACTCAGAAGATCCATTTTAATTGCAAATAACTGGTTAATTGCCTCTTGGTACTTGCCTAATCTTTCTAAAGCAGGGAAATAGTTAAAATAAATAAAATTGTTTCGTATATTAGAATTTTCTAATCCCATTTGTAGTGCGTTTTCAAAAAATGGCAAAGCCTTCTCATCCTGACCAACTGAAGCTAAAGTAATAGCATAACTACTGATAGTTTTCGGATTATTAGGTTCAATTTGAAGTGCTCGCTCAAACAAAGGCAAAGCTTTCTCATACTCACGAATCCAAGTCAAAGCATAGGCATAACTACTGAGAATTTTCGGATTATTAGGTTCGATTTTTAGCGCTCGCTCAAACAAAAGCCAAGCTTTTTCATACTCACGAATCCAAGTCAAAGCATAGGCATAACTATTGAGCGTTATCACATTATTAGGTTCAATTTGAAGCGCTCCCTCAAACAACTGTAAAGCTTTCTCATGCTGATTATTGGAAATCAAAGTTTTGGCATAACTATTTAGCGTTATCAGATGATTAGGTTCAATTTGTAGCGCTCGCTCAAACAACGGCCAAGCTTTCTCATGCTGATTATTTGAAATCAAAGCT
>NZ_JAUBVJ010000005.1:148807-158546 GCF_036702785.1 Microcoleus sp. AR_TQ3_B6
CGGCCAAGCTTTCTCATGCTGATTATTTGAAATCAAAGCTTTGGCATAACTATTTAGCGTTATCACATTATTAGGTTCAATCTGTAGCGCTCGCTCAAACAACGGCCAAGCTTTCTCATGCTGATTATTTGAACTCAAAGCATTGGCGTAACTATTTAGCGTTCTCCGATGATTAGGTTCAATTTGTAGCGCTCGCTCAAACAACGGCCAAGCTTTCTCATGCTGATTATTTGAAATCAAAGCTTTGATATAACTAAATAATGTTATTGGATTATCAGGTTGAATTTGTAGCGCTCGCTCAAAGAAGGGCCAAGCTTTTTCATGCTGATTATTTGAACTCAAAGCATTGGCATAACTAGATAATGTTATTGGATTATCAGGTTGAATTTGTAGCGCTCGCTCAAAGAAGGGCCAAGCTTTCTCATGCTGCTTCTCTGAAATCAAAGCATTGGCATAACTATAGAGATTTTTTGGGTTTTCAGGCTCAATATTTACGAGAATATGCAAAACTTCTAACTGTTTATTTAGCTTACGTCCATACTTTAATACCTTAGCATAGGAGCTTAGGATTTTTACATTTTTCGGATCGATAATCTTAGCTTTTTCAAAAATTTCAAATGCTTCTTGATATTGCTTATTTTTCCCCAATACTTCACCATACTTTATCAAAAATTCTGTATTATTGGGAGCTATTTGCAAAGCTTGCTGGAATATGCCGATCGCTCCCTTATAATCACCTGTCTGTATGAGTTCTTCAGCTTGGTTTGTTAAGGTTTCGAGGCGATCGCTAATCATCATACTATGTCCCCGTTAATAGTGAAGATACTTTAATAATAGCAACACTCATACGAAACATCAGCTAAAACACTAAACTCGTCTAGTTTAGAAATAACATTTTGATGATGATTCCGTAAAATCGTGCAACTTCTGGCATAAAGCTTTTCTAGACGATATGAGGATTATTTTAGCCAATCTAAGGGTACAATGACACTTGAGAGAGAAGGAATTTCCAGCGATCGCTCTTTTTGACATCGAAAGGTTGAGAACCCTTGACGACTTTTTCACGGGCCACGGGCGATCGCTTTTTGGGATGAGAGGGGCGATCGCGTTTATAACTTTTTCACGAGCGACGGGATCTCGCTCTTTTTGGTATCGAAAGGTCGAGATCCTTTACTCATGAATTCTCAACTTGCCTTGCGCTCGATTCTCCCTCTAGCACCCCCCTTTTTAAGGGGGGTTAGGGGGGATCTGGCCCTAACAATGACGCTCAATCAAACCCAACAACTCCCCGCAAACCCCCTCAAAACCCTGCAACACATCAACATTAGTAAACCTAACAACTTTCAATCCATACCCCTCTAAAATCCCTGTTCTTTCCGCATCATATTGTTTCCCCAGTTCCGTAAAATGACTCTCCCCATCAATCTCTATCACCAACATTAAAGCAGCACAATAAAAATCTACAATAAAATTGTCTATCGGTCGCTGTCTCAAAACTCGAAAAGGGAAATTTCTCAGAAAATCTTGCCAAAGTTTCTTTTCCGCAGGAGTTGGATTTTTCCGAAGTTCTTTGGCGATGGGGATGAGTTTTGGGTTGTAAGGTAGGTGGAAGTTGGAGTCGTTTAATTTGGGCATTATCTCTCCTAATCTGGACCAGATCCCCCCTAACCCCCCTTAAGAAGGGGGGGACTGGATGTTATTTGAGATTATAGGTGAAGAGGCGATTATTTTGGAATGGAAAGCTCGAGATCCCTTTACTGCTTTTTCACGGGTGGCGGGCGATCGCACTTTTGACATGAAAAAGCCGAGATCCCTTTTGGCATAGAAAGGTCGATCGCCGAGTGCAGCAAATAGCCAGCCGATTAGAAAGAAAGCTGCCCGAATTCAGTCAAATAGAAGCGGAACCAAATCGAGAAATTAAAGTCGCGAAGTTAAAGAAATTGTTAGCTGAAATCAGAAGCCAAGTATTTGATTATGCTAAGAAATTGCGGGATTTGCGAGAATACAGCAATTCCGTTGATATTAATGCAGAAAATTATATCGAAAGTTATGCTAAAATTAAACGTTTGTCAATTAAAAGCGACCATCTGGTCTTTGTGCAGAAGTTCCAGAGTTTGTGCGGTCGCAAATATCAAAGTCAAAGTTAAAAATACTTAAACTACCCGATCGCAAATCAAGATTTGTTCCAGCAGACAACATCCACAATTTGCGGGAGGGTGGAAATCGAACAGGTGGAATTGAACCGGAAGAAGAGAGGGAACGTCAGCGCGATCGCCAACAAATAGAATTCTACAAGCAAAAAAAACAATAGCAGAAATAGCGCGATCGAGAACAAATCGACATCGCCAGGAAGAACAAAGACAAAGAGAAAAAGCGATCTCGCCAACTAAGGAATTCAAGAAGGTATAGAAGAACAAGAACGCTTAATTTTAGAGAATTTTCTGCGAGTGAGATGTCGAGGATCTGGAATGGCTGAAATTGCTTCAATTAAATTCATTGCTGATTCACTCCCGCGGGGGGCGCCGCGGGAATCGAGACTCGACTACAAGCGAGATTTATTATGGGTTTGAATCTTAAGTAAAATACAGGACACGGCACTGCGGTGTCCCTACCCGAAGTTTCTACAGCCCGGGCCAAAAGCTTGACATTAACACTAATGTCAAGGTTTAGGCTAAAGGAGTCATCTACCAAATCAATTTCCCCAATGACTCCCAATTCTCTCCCCATTTCTCGCCTCTGGCGCCTCGCCGAAGAACATCCAGATGCTGTGACTGCCGCCCTGTGCGGAATTCTAGTAATCTTGGGTTGGCTAGCCCTGCAATTCGGCTGGCTGGGCGTAGCCGTGTTAATCTTGCCCGCGGCTTATGTTGTCGGCGGCTATTCCAGCACCCGCGAAGGCTTAATTACGCTTTTTCAAGAACGCGAATTAGATGTAGATTTGTTAATGATTGTCGCTGCTTTGGGCGCGGCCGGTTTGGGGCTGTGGCGGCAAGAATATCATTTAATTGTTGACGGTGCGGTGTTGATTTTAATCTTTGCAATTAGTGGCGCCCTTGAAGGTTATGCTATGCAGCGGACTGAACGCAGCATCCGCAGTTTGATGAGCTTGACTGCGGATACTGCTAGGGTGGTAATGTACGGCGGGGAACGGTTGGTTGCGATCGACAAATTGGAAATTGGCGATTACATTTTAGTCAAGCCCGGAGAAATCATCCCGACAGATGCGATAATTATTGAAGGCTACAGTGCGATCGACCAAGCCTCGATTACCGGCGAATCGATGCCCGTGGAAAAAAGCAGGGGCGATGAAGTCTATGCAGGTACAATTAACGGTGTCGGCGCGCTAAAACTCGAAGTTCATAAAACTCCCGAAAGCAGCTTGATTCAGCGAGTGATTCGGCTGGTTCAAGAAGCGCAGACAGCAGCGCCGCCTTCTCAAATGTTTGTGGAAAAATTCGAGCGCGGTTATGCCAAATTTATTGTCGGTTTAGGCTTGCTGCTGGCAACTTTGCCGCCCTTTGTTTTGGGCTGGAATTGGGAAGAGACAATCTATCGGGCGCTGATTTTCCTAGTAGTCGCGTCCCCCTGCGCGCTGATGGCTTCGATTATGCCAGCGCTGCTTTCGGGAATTGCTAACGGGGCGAGACAGGGGATTTTGTTTAAAAGTGGCGCGCAATTAGAGATGATTGGTAAAGTCAGGGCGATCGCCTTTGACAAAACCGGAACTCTCACCACGGGAAAACCTGAAGTTATCCAAATTGTACCAGCAGCCGGATATACTGAAACAGAAGTTCTGCAACTGGCTGCAGCCCTAGAAGCTCATTCCGAACACGCGATCGCCTCCTCAATAGTCAGCGCCGCCCATCAGCAACAGTTACAATTGTCAACCGCTACCGACGTACAAGCAAAAATCGGTCAAGGAATAGTCGGCAAAGTCAACAATCAAATCATTGCCATTGGTAAAGCCGAATTTGTCGAAGCAACCTCCGAATTGAGTCAAATCAGCCAGCAGTTGCAAGCCGAAGGTAAAACAGTTGTTTGGGTGGCAAAGGGCGAGCAGCTTTTGGGAATCATTGCAGTAGCAGATACCATCCGCCCCGAAGCATCAGCAACGGTAAAACGCTTGCAAAAATTAGGCGTAGAACATATAATTATGCTAACCGGCGACAACGAGCAAACAGCTCAACACATCGCCAGTCAATTAGGCATCAATGAAGTATACGCCGAACTTTTGCCCGAAGACAAAGTGCAGGCAATTAAACAACTGCAAACCCAGTATCAAACTGTAGCAATGGTAGGAGACGGCATCAACGACGCCCCCGCCCTCGCTCAAGCTTCCGTCGGCATTGCCATGGGAATTTCCGGCAGCGATGTTGCTTTAGAAACTGCTGATATCGTATTAATGGCAGATAAGTTAGAGCAACTAGCTAAAGCAATTAGTTTAGGCCGCCGCGCTCAAAAAGTTGTCAAACAAAACATTGTTTTTGCACTCAGTTGCATAGTCCTGTTATTAGCGGCTAATTTTTTCGGAAATATCACCATGCCATTCGGCGTCATCGGTCACGAAGGCTCTACAGTAATAGTAACCTTAAGCGGTTTGCGCCTCCTGAGAAATTAGACACCAAAAACAGCTAAAATCGAAGCAGAGCCAAATTAAAATACGTTCTCAGGCAGAGCCTGGGAACGAGAGTTTTATCTGCGTTCCTCTGCGTTCATCTGCCTTCATCTGCGGTTAAAAAATCAAAATATTAAGAAAAACTACAATTTATGTTTGCGTCACTCAAAATACGGTAGCGTCAAAAGTATGGAATCATACCAAAATCTGAAATTGCTCGAAACTGCAATAAAAATTAACCTAGTAAAAGTCTAGAAAATGGTATAGAACTGATTGCACCAAGAGCAAGGGAAAAAAAGTTTTCTGTTGGAGGCTATTATGAACGAAAAAGTCATTGGGGCCGCGCGGAACGTTGCAATTGTTGGCCCTTATTTAAGCGGTAAAACCGCACTGCTCGAAAGTTTGCTGTCGGTGACAGGGACAATTACCCGCAAAGGAAATGTCAAAGATGGCAACACAATAGGTGATAGTTCGCCGGAAGCGCGCGATCGCCAAATGAGCGTAGAAGTAAACGCAGCCACCGCTGAATATCAAGGCGTCCGCTTCACATTTCTCGACTGTCCGGGCTCGGTAGAATTTGCCCAAGAAACTTACAATGCGCTGATTGGTGTGGATGCGGCGATAATTGTTTGCGAACCCGTTGCCGATCGCACTTTAACCCTCGCACCCCTGTTTAAATTCCTCGACGATTGGGAAATTCCCCACTTAGTTTTCATCAACAAGATCGATCGAGCTTGCACAGACGAAACCACTTGCGGCAGCAACTTCACCGAGGTGCTCGACGCGCTCAAATCCGTTTCCAGCAGGCCGATCGTACCTCACCAATATCCGATCGGCAAAAACGAACACATCATCGGTTTTATCGACTTAGTAACCGAACAAGCTTACCACTACCATCCGGGCGCCGCCGCAGATCCCGTCCCGCTTCCAGAACACCTCAAACCACAAGAAAGCGCAGCGCGGCAGCAAATGCTCGAAGAATTGGCGAATTTTGACGACCATTTACTCGAAGAATTGCTCGAAGAAATCAATCCCGACGTTGAAGAAATTACCCGCGATTTAAAGATGGAATTAGGCGCAGATTTAATTGTGCCAGTATTCATCGGCATGGCAGAACAAGATTTCGGCGTGCGGCCCCTGCTGGAAGCTTTGCTGAGGGAAGCGCCGACACCCGACACTACAGCCGATCGCCGCGGCATTATACTAAGTGAAAACAAAGTTCTGGCTCAAGTCCTCAAAACCTATTACACGCCGCAGGGAGGCAAACTATCGTTAGTGAGAATGTGGCGGGGGACGCTGACAGACGGAGCAAATTTGAACGGCGTTCGAGTTAACGGTTTGTACCGCTTGACCGGCCAGCAAACGCAAAGTTTGCAGTCTGTCAGCGCCGGGGAAATTGTGGCTTTGGGAAGGCTAGAAGGCTTGAAAACAGGCGATACCCTGGCGCTAGACCCATCGGAAGAATTGCCAAAAGCCGAAATCATCCCCCCTGTCTACGCACTGGCGATCGTCCCAGAAAAGCGCAACGATGAAGTTAAGCTGAGCTCCGCTTTAGCTAAATTGCTAGAAGAAGACCCATCTTTAGTCTGGGAACAGCACGGCGACACTCACGAAATTATACTTTGGGGTCAAGGCGAAATCCACCTGAAAGTAGCCTTAGACAGGTTGCGCCGCAAGTATAACTTGCCGATGGTAACTCACTTACCGCAAGTGCCCTACAAAGAAACCATCCGCAAACCAGCATCTTCCATCCACGGGCGCTACAAACACCAAAGCGGCGGACACGGACAGTTTGGCGACGTGTACCTCGACATTGCACCGCAGCCCCGCGGAGAAGGTTTCAGCTTTAGCGACAAAATAGTCGGCGGCGTCGTCCCCAAACAGTACATTCCCGGCGTGGAGGTGGGAGTGCGCGAGTATTTGGACCGCGGCCCGCTGGGTTTCCCCGTGGTAGACGTAGCGGTGACGCTGACGAACGGTTCCTACCATTCTGTGGACAGTTCCGAACAAGCTTTCAAGCAAGCGGCGCGTTTGGCGATGCAGGAGGGAATGGCAAAGTGCGAACCGGCATTGCTGGAGCCGATCGCCAAAGTTGAAATTTGCGCTCCGAACGAGTGTACATCAAAGGTGTTGCAGTTGGTCAGCGGACACCGCGGCCAAATTCTCGGCTACGAAGGTAAAAAAGGCTGGAAGGGATGGGATGCAGTTTCTGCTTATTTGCCGATCGCAGAAATGCAGAATTTGATCGTAGAATTGCGATCGCAGACAATGGGAGTAGGATTTTTTAATTGGGAGTTCGATCGATTGCAAGAAGTGCCGGAACCTTTAGCTAAGCGGGTTTTGCTAACAACTGGCGGCAATGGAAACGGCAACGGTAAAAGTTAGGTAATTGTCTTAAAAAACCCGGTTTCTTCAATTAACCGGGTTTTTGCAGGAGTTGCCCTTAAAGTTTATTGCGATCGGTTCCCATTTACCTCACATCTTGCACCATTCTCAAGAACAGGCAAGATGCCTGTTCCACAAAGAGTGAATTTTCTTGTGGAACAGGCATCTTGCCTGTTCATAAAAAGCTTACTGAGAATGGTGCAACCTGTCAGATTTACCGGATTATTCAGTTAATTTACTTAACGCTAAAATAATATTGTGAGCTAGCATTAACGCAGTTCTCGCTTCTCTTTTTAAGTTAAACATAGTATCTTCATAATCAGCTTTATTCCTCATTTTTCTCAAGCGACTTAAATCTTTGCCTATCTCAATCATTATCTGAGATTTTGATTGATTGTAAATAAATTTTTCAGCTACATATTGATGGGCATTGATATCATAAGTTTTCTTGCGCCAGAGTTTGGGATCTTGTTGAAGGTCGCGCAAGTAATTCCGTGCTAGGCAAAACGCAGAATAATAGGCTCTACTTACAGCAGAACGCAATTCTGCTTCTTTACTGGTTTCAGCTAGCTCTTTTGCTAAATAAAAGTATTCTGACCACTCGAATTTCATTCCCACCCCAAGTCAATGTTTAGTATATTGTTAGGAATGACAAGACTCGCGTCTAGCCACCAGGTGCGATCGAGATTTTTTAACTTTGCAAAAGCTTCATCGACTTCGAGTTTGGTGTAAATGGTAATCCACAGCGAGCGCCAGTTAACATTTTCTGGATCGGTTTTCACTTCCAAGCCTAATCTTTCCGTAGGAAATAGCGCTCGAATGCGATCGTAACCTTCCAGAATCAAAGGTGCGATCGCTTCTTGTTCGATGATAATTTGAAAAGTTTCTAGGGGGTTTTCAACTGCATACAGAGTTTTGATTTGATTAAAAGAGGCAATTAAATTGTCAAAGGCTTTAGCTATTTCAGAGGGATTCTCCACTTCTACTGGCGGCTGAGTAAAGGAAGGCCTTAAATTTATAGCGTCGGTGCTGTAAATGCTCTCAATTGTCTCGTCGTATCGTTTGTCTTTTGATTTTGCTTGGTACTGCTCTTTTAAGTCGAGGCGTTCTTTTGTGTAAATTTCGTTCAGAATGTTGTTTTGTTCTGCTAATTTTTCTAAAGCCAATATCTCACGACTTATATTCTCTTCCAACTCGCCAAGCTGGACAGATGAATCTAGTTTAGCTAAAGCAGCGCCCAGGGCTTGCAGACTAATAATATCTCTTGCTTTCATAATAGTCTATGGTTGGGAAGTTAGGGATTAACTTTACCAGTAATTGTGAAACCTGTCTGGAGATTGTAGCAGATTTGGCGGTTGAATGTCGTAGGGGCGGGTTCACCAACAATATATAACGATGACCAACAATCTATATCAACCCGCCCCCACCCCAGGGTAAATCTGAATGTACATTTCGATTTACCGTGGGGTGGGCGGGTTTTCGAGATTGTTTGTTTGGGGCGATTATGGTTGGTGGAACCCGCCCCTACGATATCGCAAATTATACGATCGCGCATCCAGGAGACATGATTGTCCGAGTATTGGCTGGGTTGGTGATGAGTTGCTGGAGTTTGTAGCAGATTTGGCGGTTGAATGTCGTAGGGGCGGGTTCACCAACAATATATAACGATGACCAACAATCTATATCAACCCGCCCCCACCCCAGGGTAAATCTGAATGTACATTTCGATTTACCGTGGGGTGGGCGGGTTTTCGAGATTGTTTGTTTGGGGCGATTATGGTTGGTGGAACCCGCCCCTACGATATCGCAAATTATACGATCGCGCATCCACGAGACATGATATTAGGGAACTCAATAATTAATTGGTGTATCCGTGTCGTACTTTCCTTCTCCTATTACAATTGATTGGGGTCGATTCCCATTTCTCGGAGTCTTAATTCTAAAGCTTGCGATCGCGATCGTTCTTGTTCCAGCAAAGTTTCTGCCTCAGTAGCCCGTTGCTGTGCATTCTGAGCCTGTTCCTCTGCTTGCTGTGCCCGTGCTTCCGCCTGCTGCCGCAATTGAGCGAGTTCCACAAAACTCACAAACGGTTCTCCCGACGGCCCGAACATTTCGAGTCCAGTTTCAGACAATCCAAAGCGCACCCCCAGTCTGGGACTAATCCAACCGTCGATTTGCTCGATCGCCTCTAACTCTTCCTCAACCCGCTGCCATCCTGTCAATTCTAATGTTTGCGGGTCGTACAAATAGTATTCTTCCACACCGTAACGTTCGTAAAATTTGAATTTTTGAATCATTGCAGCGGGTCGATTTCCCGGCGACCAAATTTCAAACACAACTTGTGGCCCAATATTATCTTCATTCCACTGTTGATAGGAACCACGATAACCTTTTGGTCTACCAAAAACTACCATCACATCGGGTGCTTGGCAAAGTTTATTATTTCCTTCCACGGGATACCAAAGCAAGTCGCCGGCCACGAAAACATTCGGGTCATTCGCAAATAATAGTTCGCAATTTTCCTTAATCCAAACAATTAATCGGAATTGCTCAGTATTATCTGACATTGGTTCGCCGTTGTCATCGGGGTAGATAATATTTGATTTATCGGGAGATTGCAGTTGTGTAACCATTGCTGTTTCCCCAAATTTGATGGTGACTTTAGAGCGTGTCTGGTTATAGAAATATCATAAGGACTCGGCCGTTGAAACCGCGTTTTGTCAAACGAAGTCTGCCTCC
>NZ_JAUBVJ010000005.1:158646-177419 GCF_036702785.1 Microcoleus sp. AR_TQ3_B6
TCCGACTAACAGATCCACTTGTTACCAGGCTCTGCCTGGTAACGCAGATCCGGAGGCTCTGCCTCCAATTTTCCTCCGCAATCGAGGCAGAGCCTCTAGACATTGGTTCCCAGGCAGAGCCGGGGAACCAGAGAATATCATAAGGACTCGGCCGTTGAAACCGCGTCTTGTCAAACGAAGTCTGCCTCCTCCGACTAACAGATCCACTTGTTACCAGGCTCTGCCTGGTAACGCAGATCCGGAGGCTCTGCCTCCAATTTTCCTCCACAATCGAGGCAGAGCCTCTAGACATTGGTTCCCAGGCAGAGCCGGGAAGGGATTTAGACATTGGTTCCCCGACAGAACCCGGGAACCAGGGATTTCCTAAAAATGTGGAACGGGCTCTTCTGCCCGTTCCTAAATAGCAGCTTAAATCCCCTACAACTTAACCACTAAAAAGAAATAATCAAGTAACCGTTCAGGAACTTAGCACCAGTAACAGACTTCCCAGTCAGCGCCGGAGGCAGCAAAATATTGCGCCGCTGATCGCCCGCTTCGATCGTCACTTCCGGCCCCGATTGAATCAATTTAATTTCTTTCTTGTCAAACCCAGGCAAAAACAAACTAACTTGACGCTGTGCAATGTTTATGTTAATGGGTTTAGGAGCTTTTGCCGCCTCAGAAAAATCTGGCAAAGCATCAATTAGCGGCTGCCAATTATTGTCACTGTGCGCCGGAACCGAAACAGCCGTTAAAGGATCAAACTCGGCATTAATAGCTTCTGTAATCGGTGCTTGATTGACAATGACACCGCCCACAGTCAAACCAACTTGTTGAGAACTTCCCCAAAGATAGCGGGCAGTTGCGATCGCGCTTGCATCCCCAGTCGTCACCAAAAAAGCCGCCGTGCGGTTCGGATCTGCCAGCGCTTCCTTACCCTTATCCAAAAGATTATCGACTTGCTTAGTAGATTGAAAAGCATTGTCTCCCGACAAATCCACCGTCAACACCGTACTGACAACCGGTTGAATAAAAGGTGAAAGCGCTTTCCCCAAATCCGAATCTACCAAAGCTTGACGGAACCTGCGGATATACCAACTCAAAATTTCCGGCATTCCCAGCATCCGCAGCGTATCCATGCCGCCGGGGCCGTCATAAACGATCGCATCGTATTGTTTGCTGTCCTCGTATTCCCGAAGTTCGTTCAACGCCAGCGCGCTGTCCATTCCCGGTAACACCCCTAATTCTTGACCGTAAATCTGCTTGAAAAACGGAGTACGGACATATTGAGCTTCTAGTTGTTTAACTTCGTCCCACCTGCGTTCTAGCAGCGGCGCGCTTTGCACCTGAACTGCTTTGAGGTTGGGGGCGATTTCTTGGGGGTTGAGAGTCAGGGGAACCCCTAGCAGAATACCCAATGCAGGGCCCGGATCTTGGCCGAGCAGCAGAACTCGCTTGCCTTGAGCCGCATATTTTTTAGCTGTTGCGATCGCGATCGTACTGCGGCCAGTGCCGCCTTTGCCCAAAAATGTCAAAATCAAAGCCATTTTCTGTTCTCACTGCCAAAGCTTACTCTTTAACATTTAAGCGCAACCGTCAGCCAGAGTGGGTAAGGGGGGAGAGTGGAGGAAGAGGAGAATCGGTGAGTGGGTGAGTGGGAGAGGGGAAGAATTGGGAAAATTTTTCCTCTTCCTTCTTCCTTCTTCCTTCTTCCTTCTTCCTTCTTCCTTCTTCCTTCAACATCTGCTAAACGGGTTCTAGCTCATCTTCAAAGAACCAAGTCGCAAAACCCTCAAACTTCACAACCACGCCTACTCCGCTACCGTCAACCATTTTGAATCCGTCAACAGTGCCTACTGGATTCTGCTTTATCTTGCCCACGATATTTGCAGGTATCCGATCTCTGAGACGGCGCACCTTCACTCTCTGACCTACTTCTATTGCCACTGAAATTGTTCTCCTGCTCTATATAACCTATATACAACCGTCCATTTTACAGTTTGGCGTCTACTTCCGAACAGCAACACCTAGCCACTGCGATCGCTCGCGATGATTTTCAGAAGGAATTTCGACCAACTTTCCCTAAAAAAGGGTATTCTAGTCGGAGTTGGTCGATCGTCTACCCTGATTCCCTTGGGTTTGCCCGATCGGCTTCCACAGCGGCAAGCTCCACTCCCAGAGCCTGGCGCACCACTTATATAATTATTTTTTATCGCTTCGCAACCAGAATCTTTTTATTAATTCCCACAACTACAGGATTTCTCCCCAATTAGTCATCCTTCCGGCAGAAGCCAAAAGGCATTCAGAAGCAGTAATTAACTTTATGTTTGCTATATATAAATCTTCGATCTCTCACCTTGACATCGGCGAAAAATCATGCTGCCAAGCACTTTGACTCTGGTTGGCAAAATTTCGCGAAGGTCAGATTTTAGTAAAGTGCCATGTTGTAAAAGTTTACTAAAATCTGAAAATAAAAAGAAGATTTAATGCTAGAATTTCATGCTGAGAAAGTCTATTTTTGCTGCTGTATTACGGCATAAAAGGTGGAACGATTGCCTGAGTTAGGGAGTCTAATAGAGGAAATGAAGTCAAGGAACTTCAAAGAATCACAAAATTGAAATTATGAATAAAAATTTTACGTGCTGGCGATCGACCAAAATTCCGCTCCTAAGTTTGTCCTTAGCAGTGTTCGCCTGTCTGCAGCTCGGTCGTGGGACGATCGCCAGTCCGCTCTCTCCATCCCCCAAACAGCCGTCGAACCCTACTAAAATAGCCTCGGTCGATCGACCGCCAGCATTGCCAACCGACTCACAATCTCCAAAAAATCAGGCAACAGAGGCGGCGAATTCATCCCCAGCAGAGACGATAAAGGCTCAGGGAACAGGGGGCGGGCGATCGCTCGAAATCCGAGAAATTAAGGGTACAGTCACCTTTAAAGGGCGACCGGCAGTCGTGGGCGATCGGCTGCTCGCCCCCGGAGACGAAATCATCACCGGCCCCGATTCCACAGCCCGTTTAGCCATCGACAACCACACTGGCATCGTGGAACTTGCCGAAAAAACCGCAGTCAGAATATCCGATTTGTCAAGCAGTGCAGGTGGCGAAAAAGACACAGCCATTTTTGTCAGCAGCGGGCGAGTCAGGTTGTCCGTCGGCAAAACTGCCGCGACAACTCCCGCAGCCAACACCTCAACAATTATCCTGCCGAACCAAATAGTTGCCCTAAATACATTCAGCGGACTCGGCAAATCCAGTCAAATTGCCCAACAAACAAGTTCTGCCAGAAGTGCCCCAGTCAGGGTTGAAACCCCAGAAGGCGTTGCCGGAGTCCGCGGCACCTCCTTTGGCGTCAGCGTCGGCGCAGGCAAAACCGCAGTCGAAACTATTGAAGGTGCAGTCGCAGTATCCGGCAGTACCAACTCGGAAGTAGTTGTCAACAGCGGCAACGCCACGACAATTTTCCCTCAAACCCCGCCCGTGGCGCCCTTAGCGAGCCCTCGCAAAGCTGAAGTCAAAATCCGCCGTTTGGTGAGACTCAGCGGCAATATCTATCGCTTCAGGGGTCAAATTAACCCGATCGACATAATTTATGTCAACAACGAACTGATTGAGATCGATCGAAAGGGCAACTTCCAAATCCAAGGAATTTTACCTCCAAGTCGCCGCCTCAGAATCGTAGTGCGAGGCCCGTCAATCACAGAACAGCATTACACCCTCGCAGTTCCCTAAACAACCTCTCTAAGAGTCAAGTGCGCGGGCAGTATCTGAGGACGTGAGTTAGATCCTAAGTCCTATCTGGGTTGATTATTTTGTGTAGGTGCGAAGCATTTCGCGGTGAATCTCGGTAGTCAAAATAAAGAAATTTTGCTTCAACCCTTCACCCTTAGGGTCTTATAAAACTTCATGACTCGCACTCCTCTCAAAGGTCTGACTCGAATGTCAATTATTGCGTCAAATTAATGGCATGAAGTTCAAAGAATGGATCGCTAATCTCAAACAAAATCAACTGATCAACCTGCGGCAATATATAATCACAAATCCTCCCTGGATGACAGGCGCCCTAGCAGGTCTAATGTCTGTAGCCATGCTGCAATTGGGAATGTGGAAACCCCTTGAATATTTGGGATACAACACGCTTTTTCAAATTCGAGAATCGGGAATTTGGCCAAATCCGGGATGGGATCAGAGAATTGCGGTAATTGCGATCGAACGCCATTCCTTGCAGGAATACGGTCAATTTCCTTGGCCCCGCAACCGCTACGCCGAACTGTTGTCTGCCCTAAAAAAATCTCCCCCCACAGCAGTTGGTTTCGATATTCTTTTCCTCGATCCGAGTCCGAAAGATGATATTTTAGCCGCTGCAATCGCCGCCAACGGCAAAGTTGTACTCGCGGGCACCATCAAAGAAGAACCTGTAGCCTCTTTAAAATCAGCAGCAGCAGGTGTCGGTCACATCGCCCACGAAGCCGATAGCGACGGTATTAGCCGCGAGTCAAAAATCTTTCTCGACGGGGTTCCTAATTTCGGTTTAGCAATGACTCACAGGTACAATGCTGCTAATCCCCAAAATCCAGTATTGCTCCCACAGTCAAACAATAGGCAGGCAAAAAAAGTCTGGGTTAACTGGCCTGGGAAAACAAAAAATCTACCCACCTATGCTTTTGTTGATGTTGTACAAGGTAGAATTCCCGCAGATGCTCTCACCAATAAGTTAGTTTTAGTGGGCATAGTTGCTACCGGTTTTGACCCGATAGCTTCACCTTTTGACCGCAATACAGCCGGGGTTTATTTATATGCAGCGTTGATTGACAATTTGCTCAATCAACGCTTGCTGCGGCGGCTGCCGATACTCGTAGAAATGTTGTTATTGTTCGGGATTGGCCCGCTTACCGGTTGGGTTCTGTGGAACCGAGGTGTTAGAGAGAGAATTGCGATCGCCCTCGGTTTGCCTATACTTTGGATTGGGGCTGCTGCTGTACTCTTTGGCTTCTTTTATTGGTGGGTGCCGATTGCCGCACCTATCGGCACCCTCATTTTAGCTGGCACTGCTTTGCAACTGCGGGAACAGTACGAAAAGCAACAGTTGATGAGGTTATTTGAAAAGCACGTCGATCCAGAGACTGCTCAGCTTATTTGGCAACGCAAAGCTGAGATATTTGAACAGGGAGAACTCGAACCTCAAGAACTTACAGCAACGGTGCTGTTTATGGATATTCGCAGTTTTACTTCGATTTCGGAAAAAATGCCGCCGCGGGATTTGCTCAACTGGCTCAATAATTATTTGGAAGCGATGACCGACTGTATTATGGATCACGGCGGCGTTGTAGATAAATACATCGGCGATGCAATTATGGCTGTTTTTGGGGTGCCTTTTTGCCATAGCGAATATCCAGAAATTCAAAAAGATGCTTTGAATGCAGTTGCGGCTTGCATCGCCATGCACGACAAGCTGCACGAACTTAACCAGCAGCTTAGAGTTGACCGCAAACCTTTAATTAAGTTTGGTATTGGTTTGCATACCGGACAGTTAGTTGCTGGCACTGTCGGCGGTTCCCGGCGTTTGAATTATTCTGTGATCGGCGATGCTGTCAACGTTGCTGCTAGATTGGAGGCGATGAATAAGGAAATTGTTTCTGACAGTCCTTTTAATTTGTTGGTGACGGGCAGGACTTTTGCTTACGTGCGCGATCGCTACGAAGGTCAAAAAGTAGGATCGATTCAATTGCGCGGCAAAAAAGAAGAAACTGTGGTTTATGCTATTTTGGGCGAAAAGCCTTAGTGATCAGTCAATCGATTTTAGATTTGAGATTTTAGATTTGAGATTGAACTGGTTCCGAGGTCGAGCCAATACAGCGATATAAGCGAGGAAGAGCCTCAATTGCGGAGGAAAATTCGAGGCACAGCCTCCTTTCTCTGCGTTATCAGGTAGAGCCTCGGAACGAGTCAAACAACACAGTCAACTCTCAACAGTCAACACTCAACAGTCAACTATAATTCCGGTGCAACCGGAATTGATATCATCTCACAAACCCGCGACCACCCAACAGTAAATCGAAATATACATTTTTTGTATTCGCTCACCCGTCAAGGTTGATGTAGATTATTAGCGGTGTGGAGGCGGGTTTATTAAGCTTGTTTGTAATGATGAGATATTGTCGTAAAACCCGCCCCTACAGAATTACAGCATTTTTTAGGTAAGTGAGGTACATAGCTTTCGATAGAGGACACGGCGCCGTGCCGTTTCCCTACAGCGATCGCTTGACTGGTATACTTCATCAAAGTGGAATCTGCTGTAGATCGTTTCCCAATTCCCACTTTCCACTTTCCAATTATTGTCCCCAATACTTCGGGGAAATTCAAGGGGGAATTTAACTGCAATCGTGTCTAATCAAATACGCTCAGCCGCAAAGATTTAGCTATTTGTTCTAACAGAAATAAGCCTGCGACAGAATTTCCCTCTTTATCCAGGGGCGGACTGTAAAAGCCGATCGCACCCTGGCCCGGAATTACCGACACCAAAGCCCCGCTAACTCCCGACTTGGCAGGCAATCCCACCCGCACCGCAAAGCGGCCGGATGCTTCATACAAACCGCAAGTTGCCATCAGTGCTTTGACAGTGCGGCAGTTTTCCCAGATTCCTCGATCGCCACTATTTACCAAAACCATTCCCAGCTTAGCTAAATCCTCCACAGTTCCCGACAAACAGCAGACGCGATTGTAAGTTTCTAAAGCAATTTCAGAGTTTTGAATATAACCAGAGTCTACCATTTTTAAGGCGAGATTCCTATTATTTTCATTCGGCATTGAATTCACTGAATTGAGCATTAACTCGTCAACCAATAACTGACTTTTTGCCTGTTGATTCAGCCAAGTTCGCAAGTTTTGACAGCGCGCCACAGCATTTTGACCGGGAATCAAAGACGCTAGGGCGATCGCCCCGCTATTAATCATCGGGTTTCTCGGCTTCCCTCGGTCTATTTCAAGTTGAGTTAAGGAATTGAAAGGCAGCTCCGAAGGCTCGCAGCCAACGCAGTCAAATACCCTTTTTTCCCCCAATTCGCACAGCAAATAAAGCAGCACAAAGGGCTTGACTGCGCTCATCAGCGAGAATGTTTGAGCAATGCTACCCCAGCTCAATAATTGACCGTCAATTGCCCGAATTTGCACGGAAAACCATTGTCTGTCGGCTCGCGCAAGGAGAGGTATGTATGCGGCGATTTGACCGGATTTACTGCGATTAATTGCCTCTTTTGCCCAAGCTTCCAGTTGTTCGGGTTGCAGGGAAGATAGTTTGCTGGTAGATGTTTTCACTCTCGATTATTTAGCTCATATCGATTCCGGTTGCACCGGAATCATGGTTGACTGTTGACTGTTGACTGTTGACTGTTGACTGTTGACTGTTGAATGTTGACTGTTGACTGTTGACCCTTCGACGAAGCTCAGGGCAACGCTGTTGACTGCGAGTCAAAAAAATGAAAATTGCGCGAATTATTTGTTACAAGCTTGATGAGACTTGACGCCCGACTCTTGAAGCGAGGATTTGATCTCATTCCGGCCCTCGGGTCCGAAATTGATATCAGAAAGCCGGTTGATTAACCGAATTGCGTCACTTGGGGCCGCTCCTGCAATAAACCGGGCTTGTTCGATGAGAGTAAGTGCGATCGATCTTCAGGCTGTTGACATTTGGGTCCGCCGGCAGCCCATAAATTTATTGACAATTTTTCCTAAAAAAAGCTGTACTTTGCATAAAAATCTGCCTTTCACCCAGATACATAATTAGCAGCTTTAAGGCAATGCTGCTACCCAAAACAAACGATTGCTAGCTGGAAAATGCCTTCAGGTTCTTATATTTAAGCGCCAGCAAGAGGCGGGGTGCATCTTTAACTTAATTTTTTCATAGTTCGGCAAATCCTATCTGGAAAGCCCCCGAACCTCTGAGAATTTACTATCCAACCGCATCTACCAAAATCAGGACAAAAAAATGGCAGAAGAAGCGAAAACAGAAGCAGCAAAACCCGCTCCAATGATTTTTAAGGGTGTGTGCAGCGACGGAGTTCTCAAAGGCAAAGAAATTCAAGGGAAACTAGACATCAAAGTTAACGTCGAATCCGTCACAACCCCAGAAGCACCGAAAAAAGCAGCCCCTGGGAGGAAAACAAATATTTTTTGGGTGCTGTTTTTATTAGTTGCCAACTTGGCCCTCGGCGACCCCGCCGGAATCAGAAAATACAGCTCCCCACAAAGGTCTCATTCTCATCAGATGTTAAACCAATCTGGGGAGCAGTCGCTGTTGCCTAAGAAAAACCCCAGCAACTCGCCACTTTAGGCCCTGGGAGCCTGCCAGCCGCGCAAATAGTAATAGATGGACCCGAAATATTCATCGAATACTCGCGTCGTAGTTAGCAAAGCTTCTGCATTAGGCAAAAAATCTCCCGCGTCTAAGCGGAGTCTGGATGTCCCTCCTGCAGTGGGTTGAAAAGTGTAGAAGTCGGTAGCTCTGGGAATCACCTGCATTCCCATATGCGCAAAAGTTAGGCTCGCACGGCGCATCTGCATCGCAGATGTTACCAGGATTACTTTGCGGCCGACGCCGCGGCTGTCGAGTATCTTTCTCACCTCTTCAGCGCTGGTGCGTATGTTGCTGCCGTTATTGTCGAGAACGATACTGCTGCGCGGCACGCCCATGTTGGTTGCCAGCAAAGTCTCGATATCCTTAGCTTCGCCAACATAACCCTCCAACTCGCGTCTCGGGCCTGCGGTAACGATGACCATAGGTGCGAGTTGTTTTCTGTACAAAACGGCAGCATAGGGCAGGCGATTGCCTGTATCTGTCAGTTGAATCGCTACTCGGTTGGGGATGTGAGGCTGAGTGGTTCCCTTGCCCAGTAGGACGATCGCCGCTGCGGTTTCGTCGCAGCAAACTCTCTGGACGGCTGCGGCCGCGTCCCGTTCTGCTTGCTCGGCGAACCAGTAAGCGACAACTGGCATACTCGAAAGGATCAAAACTAGCAGCGCTGCCAGAATCATTCTCGGGGCCGGGTTGCGGATGCCCCCGTTCGTGATCAGCGCCGATGCAATCACTAAGAGCGTGATTGAAAAACCCAGCGGCTTAAAGAAGAAGGCTATGAGCCCGAAAATCGCTGCTCCGACTGGGGTGTCTGGCGCAAAAAAAGCTAGGATCAAAAGGCTGATCAGCAGCAAAACGCGCAGTCGGTCTAATAAGGGATTGTCTTTGCCTCCTGATTGATCCCACCACGATTTGATCAGTGAGAACAGGAGGAATAGGAATAGAATGCGAGCTAACAGTTCTGGCATCTTGCAATATTCTGTGTCTTCATAAATTAGTACGGAAGTGTGGAAACGAGCGCGAATTTAGCTGCGGGAGGAAATACGGGCATCGGTGGGTTTTTAACTTTCGCGAATAACGCAGTCCGATCGCATTTATCCTGATGCTCGATTCCGGTCAGCTATCAACTATTGGTTGCAGGCGGAAAGCCCGCTACTTCCAGTCACAGATTGCTGAGAGTTAATTGGTAATTGATAACTGGTAATGGTTGATTGGTAATTGGTAATGGATCGAGCACAAGCAGGGTAAATTGGCAATTCTAGCCTGCTTTCTGCTGCCTGCTTTTTTTCCCATTACCTGTTACCGATTCCCCCATCCCAATTTATCGGCGCTTCAGTTGATTCCGAATTGCCTGCGTTACCGTTTGAATTACTTTAACACGAGCATAATACTTGTTATCGGCCGCAATTAGAGTCCAGGGAGCAGCCGGCGTGCTGGTGCGCTGAATCATTTGATTCACCGCCACTTCATAATAATTCCACTTTTGGCGATTCCGCCAATCTTCCTCAGTGAGTTTGTATTGTTTAAATGGATTGTTTTGCCGCTCTGTAAACCGCTTTAGTTGCTCGTCCGGACTGATGTGCAGCCAGAATTTAACTAAAACACAACCGAAACTGGTGAGTTGCTCCTCAAATTCGTTGATTTCCTGATAAGCTCGGCGCCATTCGGGTTCGGTAGCAAATCCTTCAACTCGCTCGACGAGCACTCTACCATACCAACTGCGATCGCAAATGCTGATTTTACCTGCAGTTGGCAGCCGCTGCCAGAACCGCCACAGGTAGTGATGCGCTTTTTCTTCATCTGTTGGGGCCGCAAAGGCATTAACAGTGTAACTGCGGGGGTCTAATATGTCCGTCAAGCGTTTGATCGCTCCTCCTTTACCTGCGGCGTCCCAACCTTCAAACAGCACTAACACGGGGATTTCCTCTTCGTAGATGCTTTGTTGCAGTTTGCCAAAACGGGTTTGTTCCTCGCGAAGTTGCTGTTTGTATTCGTCGGGCGACAGCGATTGAGTTAAATCTACTTGGGCCAGCAAGTCGGGTTCGGTGGGTTGCAAGCTTTCTTGAGGTGGCAATTTCACGGGTGCAGATTGCATCGGCAATCTGTCCAATGCTTCTGTAATTGTCGCTGCCATTTGCGTTAAAACTTTGACTCTCGCCCACCGTTGACAATTGCCTTCTACGAGGGTCCAAGGTGCCGAGCCCGTGCCGGTTTGGGCTACCATTTCTTCTGCCAAAGTTGTGTATTCTTCGTATTTTTTGGCTTGTTTCCAGTCTTCGGGCCGCACTCGCCAAGCTTGTAAGGTGTCGCTTTCTAGTTTGTTGAGCCGACGCTTGAGTTCTTTTTTGCTCAGGTGGATCCAAAATTTGGCAATTGCCGCGCCGTCATCTACCATCTGCCGCTCGAAGGCGTTGATTTGCCGGACAACTGTCGGTACTTCTGCGTCGGAGACTCGATCGAACAACCGATCTTCTAAAAGATGAGTGTACCAAGAATGGTAAAAAAAACCAATTTTGCCGCGGGCGGGGAGTTTCTGCCAAAACCGCCACAGGAAAGGATAGCCCATTTCTGCATCTGACGGCGGCCAAATCGGGTGGACCCCAAACCCCCGCGGGTCCATGTACCCCACCATTTTTTTGACGAGGGCGCCTTTGCCCGCGGCGGCCCAACCTTCGAGCACGATAATTGCGGGCAATTTTTTTTCCCTGCAGGCCAGTTGGAGCGATCGCAACTGTTTCATTAAAACTTCTATCTTGGCATCATAGGTTTCTTTATCCAGGGAAATATCTAAATCGAGATTGTCGAGCATATTTACCTCATATAAATCTGAGAAAACTGTTTAACGTTAGTTTAACGTTTGGATAAAATTAAATCCTCAATTCCGGGAAAAACGTTATAAAAATTACAGTTAGGGCAGGTTTAAAGCGCGGCGGTCCTGCCCTCAATTGCCAGCCTCGTTAATACTAGCAAGTTTCCCTCAATTTCAAACTTGCAAAAAAAAACAGCTCAGGTTATAGTTGAAATAGGGAACTTTTAAATAAGTTCAACTTCTCTCCTCCCCCGATCGGGCGAGTTAACAGGAGGAGCCAAAAATCCCTGAAAAAGGATTTATTGTAAAACAGAGCAAAAGTAAAAATCAACTACCCGGTGGGGGTGAAAACTTCTTTACTTAGCTGTACAAACTTTATTCAAACAATAGTTACTTCAGCACCAAGCTTGGTAACGAAAGAGAGCGCGACTCATCGACATCCAGCCATAAACTCACATACAAAATTAGCCCGAACGGGCAAACCAATTTTTATGATTGCCTAATTAGATAAAACCTGAAAGCCTGGGTGATATAAACAGGTTTCTGAGTTTTATCGACACCACAATCAATCTGCATTACCTCCGCGTTTATCCGCATCGATGTGCGGTTAACAATCAAAAACTCGGATTTTTGCCAGAAATTCACTGTACTTGTTTGCCAATACCACTTAAGAGGAACAGTCCGCAATTACGGATTGCCAGTTTTTTATGAATATCTTAACAACACGCTCCTACAAGGGCGAAACTGACTGGTGCGCGATCGCAAATTTAATCGATGCTTGCGAAACAGTCGATCGCCTCGGCGAAGAATTCTCAGCAACTGAACTGAAGCTGATACTTGATGCACCCAAACTCGACAAAGCCCGCGACGTGCAATTGTGGGAAGATGGTAATTACAAACCGATCGGTTTGGCACTCCTAGATATGCCCGATTCCCGGAATGAAATAGACGCTTGTCTCTGGTTTTACGTGCATCCAAACCTGCGCCGCCAAGGTTTAGAAAAAGACATAATTAAATGGGGAGAAAATCGGCTGCGCGAAGTAGGAAAAGAACGGAATTTGCCTGCAAAATTGCGTACCTGCAGCCGCGAGGATAAAACCGATGAAATCCTGCTGTTAGAAAAACAGGGCTTTGAGGTCGATCGCTATTTTCTGACAATGGCCCGATCCCTCGCCGAACCGATTCCCACACCGGAATTTCCGGCTGATTTTGCCCTAACACACGTATCGGGGGAAGAAGACATCGAACCCTGGGTAGAAATGTTCAACCAGTCAATCGATTTTAGATTTTAGATTTTAGATTTTAGATTTTAGATTGACCCCACGGATAAATGCGGGGGTTTGAGGATTTTCGATTTTCGATTTTGGATTGATTCCACGGATAAATCACGTGGCGGGTACCACCTTTGAAATTCTTGGTCATTTATCGATCACTGGAATCACCACGATTTAACTGCGGAAACCGTGCGCTACTGGATGCAAGACGCCAACTATCAGCCGGAATTAGATTTAATTGCTGTTTCGGGCGATCGCAAATTTGCAGCTTTCTGCGACTGTCAAATCAAACCCCAAAAAAACGCCCGCAGCGGCACAAAAGACGGTTGGATTGAATTGTTGGGTACGCGGCGCGACTTTCGGAAAATGGGTTTAGGAAAAGCGATGCTGCTGGCGGGTTTGCACTCCTTAAAAGCGGCGGGTGCAAACACAGCTAAACTCAGCGTCGATGCTGACAGTTTGACAGGGGCGACAAAGCTTTACAAATCAGTCGGTTTCCGCCCGATGGAAACTTGGATCGAGTGGGCTAAGACTGTGTAAATTGACAGTTGACTGTTGACTGTTAGCTGTTTACTGTTTGACTCGTTACCAGGCAGAGCCTGGTAACGCATATCCGGAGGCTCTGCCTCCCTTGTCGCAGCCGAGGCAGAGCCTCGCTTACATCGGTTCCCAGGCAGAGCTTGGAAGTTAAATAAGCGATTGGGCCGTAGAAAAAGTGTCCGGACTATTGAATTTCTTACTCCCTCCCCTTGCTAAAGGGAGGGTTGGGGTAAAAAATTTACGCCTCGGGCAAGGATTACTATAATTTGGTATTATGCAGCAAGAATACCTGACAATCAAACAACTTACAGAAGCGGTAAAAGGCACAATTACTCCTCGGATGGTGCGACATTATCACGCATTGGGGCTGCTATCTCCGGCGGTGCGATCGACCTCTAACTACAGATTGTACACCCGCAGCGACGTGCAAAGACTGCAAAGAATAGTCGCACTCAAGCAGCAAGGCTTTCAACTGTCTCACATCCGCAAACTGTTAGAAACAGATGCGGATGCTTCCTCAGAGGGGCTGATGGCGACTCTGCAACGGCAATATCTGTCGGTTATTCAGCAAATTGTTCGCCTCAGAGAAACGGCTTCGGCGCTGGAAGGATTGCTGGGACGGGATATTTCTTGTCAAGCGGTGCAAGCGGACGCCTTGGCGCAATTAAGGCTGTTGCAGGCGGAAACTGAGGGGGGGTTGGATGAGTTGGAACAAGTTTGGGAGGGTTGGGATGCGGGGGCGCACACTCACCCGGAGGATTTTGGGGAGTCGTTGCAGCATTTGTTGCCGGATTTGGGCGATCGCTCGGAAATTGAGGTAGACTTGCTTTCTAAACTGGTGTTAGCCTGCGGAGATTGTTCCCTGCTGCCGTTTGTGAAGTTAAGCGCAACGGCGATTAAATCGGCGCGGGATGCTTTGAAAAATCAGTGTCAAATTGTGGCTGATGTGCCGCCTGTTTTTGCCGCTTTGGATCGGACTAGATTGGCGCATTTGGGAACAAGTATTGCAACTTTAATTGACGATCCGCACATCAATGCTGCGGCGGAAGCGGAACAGGAATTCTGGCGGCAGGGTGAGTGGTTTGATAAGTTGTTGAAACTGGAAAAGGGATGTATATTGGTGATAGGATATGCGCCGTCTGTGCTGATGGCGGTTTGCGAGGCGATCGAGTGCGGGCAACTGCAACCGGCTTTGGTAGTGGGAATGCCGATCGGTTTTAGTCATTCTCCGGTGGCGAAACGGCGCTTAGTGCGATCGGGCGTTGCTTATATTACGACTCTGGGAACTTTTGGCGGCGGGTTGTTGGCGGCGGTTGCCTTGAATGCTTTGGTTGAGTCTTTGATTGAAAAGCCGAATTGTCACTGTCATCTCAAGTGAAGATGGGATTTAGGTTTATGGTGGCTTAATTTGTATTTTCCTCTTTCATAGGTTTCAATCCCTAATAGGGATTTAGGTTAATTGCGGCAAGCCGAAATTTCATTTCGGTTAATGAATCAAACAGATGTTTCAATCCCTAATAGGGAGTTAGGTTAATTGCGATCATACCTCGACCAAGCAGTTGCCAATCTAGCGAGGTTTCAATCCCTAATAGGGAGTTAGGTTAATTGCGATCAAATACAAGCAGGCGCAGGAATGTCATTTCCTGTGTTTCAATCCCTAATAGGGAGTTAGGTTAATTGCGATTTTGGGTGGCATAAGTTGTTATTCCTCGGAATGTGGTTGAGTTTCAATCCCTAATAGGGAGTTAGGTTAATTGCGATTAGGATGCGCGCCCCCCAAATTGCTATTTTTTGATGTTTCAATCCCTAATAGGGAGTTAGGTTAATTGCGATCATACAAAGCGGGGGCGGCTCAATGGTTCGGTGAGGTTTCAATCCCTAATAGGGAGTTAGGTTAATTGCGATCATAATCTAATAGAAGTAACAGAAGACACCGTGGTTTCAATCCCTAATAGGGAGTTAGGTTAATTGCGATTTAATATTAACTGGGTGATGCCAGAAGTGCTTACGTTTCAATCCCTAATAGGGAGTTAGGTTAATTGCGATCTGAAACATTTTATTTGCACCTTAATGCAACTGTTGTTTCAATCCCTAATAGGGAGTTAGGTTAATTGCGATAAAAAAAATCTGTGTAAATTACAATTTCATTTTGTTTCAATCCCTAATAGGGAGTTAGGTTAATTGCGATCCTGACTAGCCGAATTACTCCACTGGTTAGGAGCCCGTTTCAATCCCTAATAGGGAGTTAGGTTAATTGCGATTTTTTGATTGTGCAAAATTATGCTGACAAGTTTACCGGTTTCAATCCCTAATAGGGAGTTAGGTTAATTGCGATTGGCACTCACGTGGCCCCGAACAAGCCAACTGATAGTTTCAATCCCTAATAGGGAGTTAGGTTAATTGCGATTTAGTATCTTGCTCGACTGCTTGCATTTCGTCAGATGGTTTCAATCCCTAATAGGGAGTTAGGTTAATTGCGATGTAGATTTGTTTTGGCTAGCTATAGCCAGGTTTAAGTGGTTTCAATCCCTAATAGGGAGTTAGGTTAATTGCGATATGTTTGGGCATTTACTTGGCAAACGGGGGCGGGATGTTTCAATCCCTAATAGGGAGTTAGGTTAATTGCGATCAAAGGTCGGTTTCCCAGCCAACAAAACAAATAATTTTTTGTTTCAATCCCTAATAGGGAGTTAGGTTAATTGCGATACTCGACCCAAAACAACAACACTGCGAACAGTTACGTTTCAATCCCTAATAGGGAGTTAGGTTAATTGCGATCTAGAGATGTTATATCTGAATGGCTATTTGTATCTGTTTCAATCCCTAATAGGGAGTTAGGTTAATTGCGATTATATTAAATGTCAGTTTTTTTATATTGGTTCTGCCACGTTTCAATCCCTAATAGGGAGTTAGGTTAATTGCGATGCTTGGATCGCCCTCAAAATGCCCGAGTATCCGCGTTTCAATCCCTAATAGGGAGTTAGGTTAATTGCGATCGGAGTTTATAAGGATATTGGTAGTAATGAGATGTGTTTCAATCCCTAATAGGGAGTTAGGTTAATTGCGATGCGATGTAAACGCGCTTGTGTGTTTTCTCTCCAATGGTTTCAATCCCTAATAGGGAGTTAGGTTAATTGCGATCTAATGAACTGCCTCCACCGCAGCTAAAAGTTGTCATGTTTCAATCCCTAATAGGGAGTTAGATTAATTGCGATGATCGAATTAATGAGGTTCGTTGGAGTAGAAGATTTTTGTTTCAATCCCTAATAGGGAGTTAGGTTAATTGCGATAAGGTAGAAGGAAATAAATATTGGATTAGCGGAATGGTTTCAATCCCTAATAGGGAGTTAGGTTAATTGCGATGTTGGCGGATCGAATCGCGAACAAAATCTACGAGGTTTCAATCCCTAATAGGGAGTTAGGTTAATTGCGATTTTTACTGATCGACTAGCTTATGGGTCGTATGCTTTGTTTCAATCCCTAATAGGGAGTTAGGTTAATTGCGATTTTAGGTTCTACTCAAAAGTTTTCAGCTAATTTAGAGATTAGTTTCAATCCCTAATAGGGAGTTAGGTTAATTGCGATTTAGTAGATGAATATATTCAGTTATGGAAGAAAGAAGTTTCAATCCCTAATAGGGAGTTAGGTTAATTGCGATGAGAGATTACTCAACTCATGTAATAGTATCGCTGCTTAGGTTTCAATCCCTAATAGGGAGTTAGGTTAATTGCGATGGTACGTACAAACTGGGAAGAGAGATAAAGAGGAGTTTCAATCCCTAATAGGGAGTTAGGTTAATTGCGATAGGAGGTCTTATGTGCAAGTCATAGAATTATTTGGTTTCAATCCCTAATAGGGAGTTAGGTTAATTGCGATTTGTCAGTATATAATTTTATGGCAACAAAATCAAGTTTCAATCCCTAATAGGGAGTTAGGTTAATTGCGATTCAGTCTTCGGGGAGTTTCCATCAGCAAAGCAGAGTTTCAATCCCTAATAGGGAGTTAGGTTAATTGCGATCCCAAAGCACCGCCAAGTCCGTTTCCAATCCCAGTACAGAGTTTCAATCCCTAATAGGGAGTTAGGTTAATTGCGATCTAATCCTTGGGATGTTACTCCTGAGACAGAGGAGTTTCAATCCCTAATAGGGAGTTAGGTTAATTGCGATCTTCCCCCTTCCCCCCACTTCCGCTTGTTGTGGGTCTGTCGTTTCAATCCCTAATAGGGAGTTAGGTTAATTGCGATTTGCAACACGATCGCCACGATCGTAGAATTTCAAGTTTCAATCCCTAATAGGGAGTTAGGTTAATTGCGATAAGTCAACTTGGCAGAAGGTAAGTTAATTACAGCCAGTTTCAATCCCTAATAGGGAGTTAGGTTAATTGCGATGTGTGGGTGTGCCATAAGTTGTCCTTCAGGTGATCGGTTTCAATCCCTAATAGGGAGTTAGGTTAATTGCGATGAACCATGAGAAACCTCACCAACTAACTAATTGTTGTTTCAATCCCTAATAGGGAGTTAGGTTAATTGCGATTTGGTATTTTCCAAACGCTGGAGAAAATCTATTTAGGTTTCAATCCCTAATAGGGAGTTAGGTTAATTGCGATACTGGAAAAAAGTTCCTACAAAAGATACAACATGGTTGTTTCAATCCCTAATAGGGAGTTAGGTTAATTGCGATCGTACATCCGATGAGATGCAGGCAGTCGAGCAGCAAGATACTGTTTCAATCCCTAATAGGGAGTTAGGTTAATTGCGATTTGTTGGTGGCGGAAATAGGCGATCGAACTTACAAGTTTCAATCCCTAATAGGGAGTTAGGTTAATTGCGATTTAGTTATCTTACTTATGTGTTGAGTAAGGCACCTTAGTTTCAATCCCTAATAGGGAGTTAGGTTAATTGCGATATAAAGGACTGTTAGATTGGTCAAGTGTTCAAAGTTTCAATCCCTAATAGGGAGTTAGGTTAATTGCGATGAGCATTTAACTGTTCTCTGCGACATGGGACATTAGTTTCAATCCCTAATAGGGAGTTAGGTTAATTGCGATTTAAATTTAGATTGGAAGTTAGGTACTCTAGAAGTTTCAATCCCTAATAGGGAGTTAGGTTAATTGCGATTTGGCAGCAGAAACAGGAAAATGGTGGAAGACGAGGTTTCAATCCCTAATAGGGAGTTAGGTTAATTGCGATATTGCTGACATGAAAGAATCCACACAGGATTTCGTAAGAGTTTCAATCCCTAATAGGGAGTTAGGTTAATTGCGATTTTGGACTTTCGACTAATTCAAAAACTGGTACATTTGTTTCAATCCCTAATAGGGAGTTAGGTTAATTGCGATGTGGGAAATTGCTAATGCTGAGAATGAAAAGCTCAAGTTTCAATCCCTAATAGGGAGTTAGGTTAATTGCGATTTTTCCAAACTGTCTTTTCCGTCTAAAAAATTCAAGTTTCAATCCCTAATAGGGAGTTAGGTTAATTGCGATGTACTGTGATGCGCTCTCCCTCAAACTCAATTTTTCTGTTTCAATCCCTAATAGGGAGTTAGGTTAATTGCGATGCTGCGTGTAAAGCTTCAGTGCGATGCTCCGGCACGTTTCAATCCCTAATAGGGAGTTAGGTTAATTGCGATCCTAATCAAAGAATATGTAAAGCAATTTATTGCTGAGGTTTCAATCCCTAATAGGGAGTTAGGTTAATTGCGATTGGAAGTTATTGCGATACTTGGGATTTCTATACAGGTTTCAATCCCCAGCCCTGTCAAGGTAGGTCTTAAAATCTCTCTAATACTCTAGGGAGTTGAAATTTAGGCTGTAGGCTTGAAAAAT
>NZ_JAUBVJ010000006.1:0-149779 GCF_036702785.1 Microcoleus sp. AR_TQ3_B6
TTGATACAATCGAGAAAAATCGAAGAGAATTAAAGCCGTCCTAGAAGGACGGGGCTTCAGACCCAGTTCTTTGGTGAATGGATACCTTCTGAAAACAGCAGCTTTGTTAGTCGTTAACAATTTGCGAGCCATTCCAGGGCGGATTGGATTGAGCGGTCGTTTGTGACTATCAAGTACAAAAACAAAATTAGACATAAAGTCCTCCATTGCTGGGTAAAGTTCGCTCCCTTGAATGTTTTATGAGCTTGTTATGCCAAAAGCACTGGTTTAACCCCGCCCGAGCCTGTTTAACTTTTAGCGATAGAGCGGAAAACTAGCGACGGATTTTCCGGTATCATGACTCTAAAAACGTAGGTCTAATCCTGTCTCTGGTAAGGTTCGGGCTTTCTTCTCGAACCGCTCGAAACGAGCCGGACTTTCCAAAAGCCCCCGCTTTTAAGCGTGGGGTTCCTTACTACAAACACCTTTTGTTAATCTTCAACTTGTCGGACAGCCATGCGTTGCAGCGGCAGGCTGAGTATGCTAGAAGCAGTCAATAAGTAAGAAAGAACAGTAGTCAGCTTCAAACTGAGCAATAACCAGCTATCCTCTGGTAGGTGAAGTTTCAGCCCGAAAACAGAGATGCAGTAGACTGTCCAGTAAGTAAAGCTCATCTTGATTAGGATTTCTTCGCTCAAAGTACGCGAAGCGAAGCTATCCCGTAGGGAATCGTCCGTTGGCTGCGAGTTGCGATTATCGCCCAGCAGGACTAGACCCGCAATAGAAGCCACAAAAGAAACCATAACGAGATAGTCATGCCAGTTAAGCTCAACCATTTCTAAACTCCGCTTTTATCCGAATTTTTGGAATCAGACATCAGTCTAAAGGATAAGTTTTCCCGCTCAAAGCAATAGTTACAAATTGAAACAGCCCCAGTTACAAATCGCAATGAAAATTCACCGCAACCGCCAGCCACAAGCTCGTTTAGTCAGCCGCAAAGGACAATTCCCCTTAAATATTGTCAAGTTGGGAGTACCTCGCCTGCATTTTGCCGACCTCTACCACAGGCTGCTAACTCTTTCTTGGCCGCAATTTTTCCTGCTCATTTGTCTCTCCTATACAGTCACGAATTCTTTATTTGCCTTAGCTTACTTGGCGGGAGGAGATTGCATTGCTAACGCACGGCCGGGTTCTTTCCAAGATGCCTTTTATTTCAGCGTGCAAACAATGGCGACGATCGGCTACGGCGCGATGTATCCGCGCACGGATTACGCTAATACAATAGTCGCGATCCAAGCGCTTTTTGGTTTGTGGGGAGTCGCGATGATTACGGGACTGGCTTTTGCGAGATTTTCCAGACCAACAGCTAGAGTTATGTTCAGCCGCGTAGCTGTGATCGCTCCTTTCAACGGTGTTCCAACTCTGATGTACCGCACGGCAAATCAGCGTTTCAACCAAATTTTAGAAGCGCAGCAGCGAGCTACTTTGATCCGCGACGAGGTAACATCGGAAGGAGAATTTATGCGGCGTTTTTACGATTTGCAATTGGTGCGGAGTCACTCTCCGATTTTTGCATTAACTTGGACGGTTATGCACGCAATTGACGAGAGCAGTCCTTTGTACCAACTTACTGCCAAAGACTTGATGGAACAGCAAGCGGAAATTGTAATTACGTTAACAGGACTTGACGAAACTGTTTCGCAAACTATTCACGCGCGACATTCTTTTGTGGCGTCGGAAATCCTGTGGAATATGCGGTTTGTAGATATTATTTTGAAACCGCCGACGGGAGGGCGGGTGGTTGATTATACTCGGTTTCACGATGTGAAGCCTGTGGAATAAAAGTTGTGAGTATCATAGTGCTAGGATACCTCTAGGACGACCAAACTTGATATTTATGACTTCAGTTACTGCGAAGATGACACTCAAATAATTGCAACCGCAACTCTTGGCTTTAACTCCCGAAGAAAAGGCTCAAGCTATACAATTCCTAGCTCAAAGTTTAAGCAACTTTTGACCGGGAATTCAAAAGACCCCCGGTGTCACGGGCACAGAAGCCTGTATCCGAAAAACTCGGATTCCTGTTTGGCTGTTGGTAAGTTATCGCCGTCAAAGTGCCACCGATGCTCATATTTTAGAAGGTCATCCCGAGCGGAATGCCGTAGATTTGGTGAATGCTTTTAGTTATGCTGAGGCAGATCCTGATGAGATTGAAAGAGCAATTAGAGAACAGGAAGAGGCATAAACTTTGGCAGATATTTATACGGCGATCGCACAAAGCATTATAACAGAAATATTTTACCATTTTAAATCAGGCTTTTATGAACTGGCCGAAGAGCCAGTTCTTGAAAATGGTACAGCATCTCAGTTAAAATAAACAAAATACTCCTCGTACTATGCGAATAATTCATACTGCTGACTGGCATTTAGGGCGACGTTTTCGAGGAATCGATCGCACTGGGGAAATTGCGATCGCCCTCGAACAGATTTTGAAGCAAGCAAAAGCCTTGGATGTCGATGCTGTGCTCGTCGCCGGCGACATTTTCGACGTGCCCAACCCCACGGCTTACGCCGAACGCATTGCTTATAACTTTTTCTGCCAACTCCAAGCAGCAGGAATTCCCGCAATTGCGATCGCCGGCAATCACGATTCGGCATCCCGCATAGACAGCATCGCGCAATTGCTTTCCCTCGCCGGTGTGCGCGCTTTAGGCAAGCCCAGGCGATCGGCAGACGGCGGCACGATTACTCTTAATACCAAAAGCGGTAAACTTTGTGTAGGAGCGATGCCTTTTGCTTCCGAACAAAGACTGTTAGATGCTAATTCTCTCTGGCAGTCTGGCGATGCGGAACGTCGCAAAGATTACCGCGAAATTGTAGCATATTTACTCGAAGATTTAACCAGGGATTTTAGAGACAATACTGTCAATTTTCTCATGGGACACATGAGCATTGACGGCGCTCGATTGGCAAAATCCGAAGTCGCTTATTACACGCGAGAAAAATACCTGCTGTCCTCGCAAACTCTGCCGCCGGAAGCTCAGTATGTTGCCCTCGGGCACATCCACATTCATCAGCGGATTTCAGAGACTTCTCCCGCTTATTATTCGGGTTCTTTGATTCAGTTAGATTTTGGAGAAGCGGAACAGGAAAAAGGATTTTGCTTGATCGAGGTTGAGCCGGGAAGTCAGGCAAAGGTGGAATTTAACCCGGTGACTTGCCACAAGCCGTTAAAAGTGCTTAAATGTCATAACGACAATCTTGATGAAACTTTACAAGCTCATCAGTATCATCCTGGTTTTTTGAAAGTAATTGTCGAAATGGACAGTCCGCAAATCGGACTTGCCGATCGGGTGCGTCAAATCTGTTCTCAAGCCCTGTTAATTGAACCGCGCTATCCAGAGGCAGCGCTAGAACCAACAGAAATAACTAATATCGATCCCAATAATTTCGATCCGGCAGCCGAGTTTTGCAACTATTATCAAAACAGATTGGGAACGACACCGAAACCGGCAGTATTGGAGGAATTTCAAAATTTGTACAAGAAGTTTAAGGAAACAGTTAACAATTAAATACTGTTCTCCCCCTTATTTTAACTTCCAGGCTCCGTCTGGAAATATCTAGAGGCTCTGCCTCGCGCTTTAACTTCCAGGTTCCGTCTGGAAATATCTAGAGGCTCTACCTCGCGCTTAAATAGGAAAATTGGAGGCAGAGCCTCCGGATATGCGTTACCAGGCAGAGCCTGGTAAAGAGTAAGAGAAATCCACCATTTAAAATCTAAAATCAGTATGCGTCCACTCGAACTTATTCTCGAAGGATTTACCAGCTTCCGCCAGGAACAGCGTTTAGATTTTTCTCAACTAGATTTGTTTGCAATTACTGGTGCTACAGGCGCGGGCAAATCTTCACTGCTAGATGCCATGACTTACGCTCTTTTTGGCACTACTACTCGCAGCGGCAAACAAGTAAGTGATTTGGTAAGTCAAGGTAGCGAAAATTTAAAAGTACAGTTGCGTTTTTCTGTGGGTTCGGCACAGTATCGGGTGACGCGAAGGTGGCGTTTTCGTCCAAAAAATCCCGAAAATAAGGTGATTTTGGACAACTGGCAAAATGGCGAATGGGAAACTTTGGGGACGAGTATCGTTGCTGTTCAAAATACGATTGAACAGATTTTAGGAATGGATTTTGATACTTTTACGCGAGCAATTGTTCTGCCTCAAGGCAAGTTTGATGAGTTTATTAAAGGGGATACTTCAAAACGCCGGGAAATTTTGCGGCAGCTAGCGGGATTTGAGATTTTTGAGCAGATGCGGAAGGAAACAAATGAGCTGGCAAAGTTGCTGAAACAGGAACGGGAAATGGTGGAAAGGCAGCTAGCTGAGTTGGGTGCGCCGACGGCGGATGAGGTGGCTCAAAGACGATCGCAACTTTTGATTTTAGAGCAGCAGTTGCCTGAGTTCGATCGCGCCGTTATGAAAGCTCAGAAGGCTCTAGATGAAGAGGAACAGCTATTTTCGCAAATCGCTCGCTGGCAAGAGCTGCAACAAAAACTGGCTCAATTAAATGCTAATTCCGATGAAATGAAAATTTTAGCACAGCGTTTAGAAAAAGCGCAAGCTGCCAATCATTTACAGGGAGATTGGGCTTTAGTGCGATCGGCGCGCAGTCAGTATGAAACTGCCGAAAGTGCCTCGGTGGCAGCGCGAACGCAGTTAGTTAAAGCTCGCTACGAGCTGGCCCAAGAGCAGCAGAAACTTGACGAGGCTAAAGCCAAAGAAGAGACCCTAGCGCCACAAATCAAGGCTCGCGAAGATGCTCTGGCTGCTGCTAAAGTATATGAAGAACAGCGCGTTCAATTAGAAAAAGAAGTGGCGCTTGCCCAAATAAATCAACAGGAAAAGCTCCGCTTTTTTCAAGCAGCAGATAAAGAAGTGGAAGCTGCTAACACTAAAATTAAAAGTGCGGGTTTTCGAGTTACTCAAATAGCGACGCAGCTCGCACAGTCTTTGCCGGGAGGAAAGCGTTTAGAGCAATTGCAGCAAATTGCACCCTTATTGATGGAATTTCAGCTAATTGCCAATCAGGAAAAAACTCAGCAGCAACAGTTAGAGAAATCTATCGCAGAGAAGGAAAGCGCTCAACAGAACTATGTGGAGCTTGCCACTAATTTAGAAGCAGCAGAATTCAGGCTAAAAGAGTGCGATCGCGAGTTAGAAGCGGCCCAAACCGCTAATGCGGAAGCGGCACGTTTAGAGACTGTTGCTGCTATCAGAATGTCCCTGAATTCTGGCGAGACTTGCCCGGTGTGCGGAGGGGTGCATCCTGAGAGCGAGCTCCTCCCTCCTTTGCCGAATTCTAATATTGTCGATGTCGCTGGTTTGCGGCGGAAATTGGCGGCTGCAACTAAGGTTTTTCAAGCTGCTCAAAGCTTGGCGGCTGAGGGGAAAAGTGCAGTTTCAGCCGGCCTGCAAAAAGAGTCGGAAATTTCTCAAATGCTGGAATTAACCGCGAATAGACTTGCCGAATTGCAGCAGAATATCACTCAAGTTTTGGGAGATCCTCAGTGGGAAGTGTTGCAGTTGCACCAGGAACTGGCAAGACTTCAAGAGAGCGATCGCCAATACCGCGAAATCGAGCAGCAGTTCCAACTGGCATCATTGGAATATGAAAAATTTCAGGAAAGATTTAATTTTGCTGTGGCGACTCAAGCAGCTAAACAGCAAGAATATCAAGAGGCGAGTGCCGAATTAGACCGCCGGCAGCAGCAGTTGCAAATTTGTCTAAATGCGCTTTATGAAATTACCGAATATCAACCTTATCCTAATTTAGTAAAAGCCTTAGAAGAAGACAAGCAAGCCTTGGCAAATCTGCTGAAAGTTGCCGAAAAATCTTATCAAAGGGCTCAAAATACGGTTATTCAAGCAGCAGAGAGAGAGCAACAAGCTGGAGAGTTTTTTGGAGAAGCCCAGGCTCACAAACACCAGCTAAACCAGGATTGGTCAGCAAAATTAACAGCGGCTGATTTCACAGAAGAGACATTTTTAGCAGCGGTTGCGACAGTTAAGGAACAATCGGAATGGCAAAATGCTATTCGCTCTCACCGCGAATCCAAAATTCAGTTAGAGACGCGGGCGAAAGATTTGAGCGAGGCGATCTCCGGCAGAACTACCGATGAGAATAATTTAGCACAAGTGCGATCGGCAAAACATACCGCCCAAGAAAACCTCAAACAAGCCAACAACAACCGCGCCGAACTTTTAGCTTGGATTCAAGTAGCAGCGCAAAATCTCGAACAAGCCGAAAGACTGTCACAGCAAATCACCAATTTTGCAGAACAAGAGCAAACTTATCACACCTTAGCGCAGAATCTCAAATCCAACGAATTTCAATCATATATTTTAGAACATTTAGAAGCAGAATTAGTGGGCAGCGCCACATTAATTTTGCAAGAATTAACCGAAAATCGCTACAAACTAAGAAACCAAGACGGCGAATACTGGGTAGCAGATAATTGGAACGGCGGCGAAGCTAGACGAGTGCGGACTCTTTCCGGCGGCGAAACCTTTGCCACTTCCTTATCAATGGCTTTAGCTTTGTCAGAGAAACTGTCTCAAGGATCTCACTTGGGCAGCTTGTTTCTCGATGAAGGATTTGGGACTTTAGATACCGAAACTCTCGAAAGCGTTACTCAAATTTTAGAATCTTTGCGGCAGCGAGAAAGGCTGATAGGAGTGATTACCCACGTTCGAGCATTGGGGGAAAGATTGCCCGCACAAGTTAAAGTGTTTAAGTCGCCACAAGGTTCTAAAATTGAAGTTGAAAGAGTTTAATTATAATATAATAAGACTTAGGCAAAAAGTAGTTGGACTCGCTCTTTATAGCGATCTCGGTTCACAGTGCGAACCCTACAAAGCATATATGTAGGGTGTGCAGGGCGCACCAGTTAACTAAGTTAGTGATTGTAGGGTGTGCTTCGGGCTGAATGTTGCGATCGCAGATAGAAACTTTTCCCGCTGACGCACCCTACTTGAGTCAAGTCTTGACTACAAACAATTTTATTCTAAAAACCGAGCTAAATTAAATGAAAAATCACCCAACTCGAATGCAATCGGTACAGTCGCCAATAATTCCAGTAATTGGCGAACTGATCCGCCAAAATCCGGGAACGATATCCTTAGGACAAGGTGTAGTTTACTACAATCCGCCCCAAGAATCCTTTGAAAAAATCCCCGAATTCTTGGCAACTCCTGACAATCACAAATACAAAGCCGTCGAAGGCATTCCACAATTACATGAGGCTATCGCAGCCAAACTCAAAACAGATAACAACATAGAAATTAACAGCAAAAACTGCATAGTTGTTACCGCCGGCAGCAACATGGGATTTACCAACGCCCTTCTCGCTATTACCTCGCCTGGAGACGAAGTTATTATCCAAGTACCTTATTACTTCAACCACGAAATGGCGGCAATTATGGCAAATTGCCGACCAGTGATAGTAGAAACCGACGCCAACTATCAACTTAATATCGATGCTATAAAAAAAGCAATTACCGACAAAACGCGAGCCATTGTCACCGTTTCACCCAACAACCCAACCGGCGCCGTTTATCCTTCCGAAGCATTGCGGGAAGTTAACGAAATATGCCGCCACCACAACATCTATCACATCAGCGATGAAGCCTACGAGTATTTTACTTATAACGGCGTCAAACACTGTTCGCCCGCCGCTTTTCCCAATAGCAGCGAACATACAATTTCCCTGTTTACCCTCTCCAAAGCCTACGGTTTTGCGAGTTGGCGAATTGGGTATATGGTAATACCAGAACACTTGCTGGTTTCAGTGAAAAAGATTCAAGATACAATCTTAATTTGTCCGCCGGTCATTTCTCAGTATGCAGCCCTGGGAGCCTTGCAAGTTGGTAGAGGTTACTGCGATAATTATCTTAGGGCGATCGCATCTGTGCGGCAACTCGTATTAGAGGAACTCAATACCATTCAAAACTTCTGTCAAATTTCCCCGGCCGCCGGAGCATTCTACTTTTTCTTGAAAATTGATACTGAACTCGATACAATGCAATTAGTCGAACAATTAATTCGCGAATATCACGTAGCAGTCCTTCCCGGTACAACCTTCGGTATGGATAGCGGCTGCTATTTGCGGGTTGGTTACGGTGCTTTTGAGAAAGCAACTGCCACCGCAGGTATTAGGAGATTAGTTAAAGGTTTGAAGACAATTTTAAACAAGTAAAATAGGAAAATAAAAAATGGTTGCCACTAACTTGAAAGCCAATAAAAATCTCCAAGATACCTCTGCGGCAAAACTGGCAGACTTGCGCGATTTGATGGCAGATTATGACGTAGATTGCTATTTCATCCCAGCGGTTGACGAACACTTAAATTTATCAGTTCCAGCAGCCAAGCAACGGCGAGCTTGGATTTGCGGTTTTACGGGTTCCGCCGGCGATTTGTTGGTTGGTAAAGATTCCGCTTGGTTGTTTGTGGATTCCCGCTACTACGAACAAGCAGAATTGCAAGTAGACCCTGGACTCATCGAAATATCGAAACTCGGCTTAGAAGGAAATTTAACCTCGGTTGAAACTTTAGAAAAACTGGCTGTAGAAGCGGCACAAAGATCGACGAAAATTCGCCTGGGTTTTGACCCGTTTACCCTAGGGACAGAGCAATATCAAAATTGGGTGAAAAAATTTGCGACGGCGGAGATTGAGCTCATACCAATCCCGGAGAATTTGACAGACAAAGTGCGATCGCAAAATCCTTGGAAAACAGCAGAGACGTTACCCGCGATTGATGCAGAGCCCATATTTAGCTTACCTGTATCCCTGACAGGAGAAACCGCCGCCGAAAAATTAGCCAGAGTCAGGGAAGCGATGCAACTCGCCAATATCGATGTGCTTCCGATTACCAACCTGAATCAAATAGCGTGGCTGTTCAATCTCCGAGGCTCGGATATTCCCCACATTCCCATTTTCATAGCCTATGCCATTGTCACCACAGATGCAGCGTTCTTGTTTACAAATCCCGAACGAATTCCGCTAGAAATCAAGCAAGAATTGCGGGCGGATGTAACTTTGCTTCCCTACGCAGACTATCCGCATACATTAGAAACTTGCGTAAATTTGCCCAATAAAGTTCGGGTACTTTTAGACCCGAAACACAGCACAGCGGGCACGTACCAGTTACTCTTAAACCAGCAAGAAGCGCAGTTTTACAACATTGAAATAATTTTTGAGGCACATCCGGTAGAAGGGATGAAAGCTCGCAAAAATCCTGTAGAAATCGAGCAGATGAAATCAGCCAATTTCAAAGCAAGTCGAGCGAAAACTTTGACTTTAAAGTGGTTGACAGAACAGCTAGAGAATGGTAAGGTAGTGACAGAGTTTGATGTCAAAGAAACTATCGAAAGATTTTACCACCAAGAAACAGATTTTCAGACTTTAACTTTTAGAACGATCGCGGGTGCGGGAGCCAATAGCTCGATCGTACATTACGGAACCCCCAGCCCAGAAATCACCTTAAAACCCGGAGAATTGTTGCTACTGGATTCCGGCGCGCAATATTTAGCAGGTACAACCGACGATACGAGAACAGTAAGTATCGGAGAACCGACGGCGCTACAAATAGAACACTACACAACAGTGTTAATCGCGCACATCAACTGTGCAATGCAGCAATTTCCCAAAGGAACAACGGGAGCGCAATTAGATGCGATCGCCCGTGCGGTATTATGGCAAGAACAGCTAGACTACGGACACGGTACAGGGCACGGAGTCGGCGCGTTTTTAGCCGGTCACGAAGGGCCAAACGGCATCAGCAAATCTGTGCAGTATCCCCTGGAAGCCGGAATGGTAACCAGCATTGAACCGGGATATTACAAACCGGGATGGGGCGGAATTCGCATCGAAAATCTCTATGTTGTCAGGGAAATGCCATCCAAAAACGGTTCGGTTTGGTACGGATTTGAACCGCTGACGTATATTCCGTTTGAGCGCAAATTGATAAATGTCGATCGGCTCTCAAAGGCTCAACTAGCATGGTTGAATAATTATCATGCTGCTGTAGTCGAGAAACTGGAACCCGTACTTGATGCAGCAGCAATTGAATGGTTGAAAAAAGCCTGCACTGCCTTAGGTAAAGCCTTGTAATTTGTCGCAGATTTAACTTGTGTACCTATTTTTCGGGAAACTCTTGTGGGGTGGACACGCGAGCCCGCCCCCAAGATACAAAATAGCACATATAGCAATCATAAATCAGTGGTGAGAATATAGAGGGAGCAGTTTTCTGGGAATTAGTTATTTATGCTAGCCGACTTGAATGAGTTAATCTAGTCGAACCCCGACCCTCGTGAGTTAAAGCGGGCGGTTTTCAATCCGGACCTGAAACGCATTTGCTGATTTTAAGCTGCCAGTAAAATTTGGGATTGTAAATATTATTGTACCTTAAAAAAAAATGCAATCGATGGTGTATTATAATCAGCAGCAATTGCAACAGTTGAAAAAAACATTAAACCACAAAACAAGGAAGATTATTTATGCTGAGTGAATTTCAAAAAAGAAAGCTCGCCTTGCGCTTTTATATGCTTGACACGTCGAAGGATGGAATCGTAGAATTAGCAGACTTTGAACAACATGGTCAAAAGCTTGCTGAACTGAGGGGGATTCAACCCGGTTCAACAGACTATGAGAAAATCCTCTCCGCCTCTGTCGCTAGCTGGGAAACTTTTTGGAAACCTGCTGATACAGATGGAGACAATAAAGTCACATTGGATGAATACCTGAAGTCCGCCGATATCTTGATTGCGGCAAATACAGGCGAAAAAACACAATTTAGGGTTGATAAAGGCTGTTTTGATTGTGTCGATATAGATGGGAATGGAGAGATTTCATTAAAAGAGTATACAATCTATTTGAAGTCATTAGGCCGCTCAGAAGAAGACGCTAAAATCGCTTTTTCCAAAATAGACACGAACGGAGATGGGAAACTTTCCCGAGATGAATTTTCCATCGCCCTGTACGAATATCACGCAAGTAACGATCCCCAAGCGCCCGCCAACTGGTTTTTTGGTTCGTATTAATCGCCACCCGGCTTCAGAGTCTTGGGCCGTCTCTCGGTTAGAATTGGCAGAAATAGGAACCGTTTCAGAGAGTTCTTCTGAAAGCAACATCTTTATTTAGATCGAGGTAGGGGATTTTTACAGAATAGAAATTCCCTGCCTTGGTCAAGCAACAAGCGTGATTTTTTTACTAAGGCAAGAGAAGCTTAGACTTATGAAAAAGCTCGCAGTTGTAACGGCTGCTAATCGCGGATTAGGTTTGGAAACGTGCCGCTTTCCTGGCACAAAGAGATATTCAAGTCATTCTCATCAGTCGCGCTCGAGTCAAGGGTTAAACGGCAGTCGATCGAGTCCAAGCCCAGAAATTGGATGTCAAATATACCAATCCTAAATCAGTTGCGAGCAATTTCCCTAGGTTTGCAGCTTAGGAAAGTCCAAGATTCTATCTTGACTGACCAACTCAAAGTGTATTTAATCCGATTGAAAACTGCTATAAAGCTGGTGACAGGATTTGAACCTGCGACAGGCTGATTACAAATCAGCTACTCTACCAACTGAGTTACACCAGCAGTGAAACTTAATATAGCAAACTTATAGTCATTAGCGCAACCCCCCCAGCCAATTTTTTTTCAAATTCGCCCAAAACCCCTCGGGGCAAGGGCTAAACCGGAATTATCCTCCATGTCTAGTTAAATCCCGCATTCCTCTTTTAGAGGAGTTGGGCAGGACTTACGCACCTCGATCTCAGAAACCCGGTTTCTTCCTATATTTCTGATTGCTCAACCCAAGTTTTCGTAGAAACCGGGAATAAGCGCTTCCATCCGTAAGTTTTGTTTAGTTTCTCGCTGTGGGGTTGAAACCAGCCAGACTCGCGGCAAAAGCAGATTATCTGAGATCTAGTCGCTCGGTGGGGGCGGGTTTATGTAGATTGTTAGTGGGAATTATAGATTGTTGGTAAAACCCGCCCCTACAAGTATTGTGGTTAATTTACCCAACACGATAAGACTAATGACTACTAACTAATGACTACTAACTAATGACTACTGACTACTGACTACTGACTAATGACTAATGACTAATGACTAACTAATCGCAGCGCCAAATCTTAATCGTCTCATCCGCACTACCACTGACAAGTATCTTGCCTTCTGGTGCGATCGCCACCGAGTACACCGTACCCGAATGTCCCTTAAGACTCCTCAACAGATCCCCCGTCTGCAAATTCCAAATATTAATCGTATTATCATCGCCCCCGCTCGCCAAAGTCAAACTGTCCCCACTGATAGCAACCGACTCGCCCCGACTCACATAATTCTTCAAAATATGCAGCGCCTCATTCGTTCCTAAATTCGCTACACCCTTTCCCTTGGCAGAATTAGTATTTAAAATCCGCAACAAACTGCCCGTATGCAAATTCCGCAGCTTAATCGTATAATCATTGCTGACGCTAGCAAGAATCTGACCGTCCGGCGCGATCGCCACCGAATTCACCCCAACCTTCAACCCCGAAAGAGTCCGCAGCAACTTGCCGCTTTCCACATCCCAAACCTTGCTCGTCGCATCACTACTGCCACTCGCCAATATTTTACCGTCCGGGCTAAAAACCACCGAATTCACATTGTCCGAATGACCCTTCAAAGTCCGCAGCAACTCACCAGTCCGCAAATTCCACAGCTTAATCGTATTATCAGCCCCGCCGCAGCTAGCTATTATCTGGCGCTTCGGGTTAATCGCCACCGAATTCACTTCCATAGAATGTCCCGGAAAAGTACACAGCAAATCACCGTTGTGCAAATTCCAAAACTTAATGGTTTCGTCCGAACTGCCGCTGACCAACATTTTTCCGTCATAGCTAATAGCCACCGAATTTACGCGATCGGAATGTCCCGTCAGAGTGCCAAGTAATTCCGTTGTTTCTAAATTCCAAATCTTAATAGTTTTATCCCAACTGCCGCTAGCCAGAATTTTGCCGTCAGGACTAATCGCCAGAGAATTCACAAACGATGAATGTCCCGGCAGCGTAAATACACACCGCCAGTTCAGATGTGTTAATTTGTGAGCTAATTCCTTCGCCCGCTGAGATGCCGCCTTAACTTCCTCTCTCCGTTTGAGTTCAGCCTCCTCCAAACGCTGGCGTTCCGCCCTAGCTTTCGCCTCTCGAAGCGCCAGCCGCCGCATCTCTCCCTTATAGACTATTCGCTGCTGCTCCTGAATTTCTTTAAGAGTTTCAATATACGGTATGGCCCAATCTTTAGAAAACCATTCCTGAGAAAATTCCGCCTCTAAATTAAATAGCTGAGGTTCGTGAGCAAAATCGATATTTAAATAATACAAATCAGCTAAAAAAGCCGCCAATAACTTATGAATTGTCACAATTATTTGCCGAATAATCCGCAGGCTCACCTTTTGGTCTTTCCCCTCGGCCTCCAACTGGTGATAAACCTCTTCCCAATTCCAAGGCTGCATCGCGACTAAAGAAACGTTTTGATTTATGACTCCCCAAAAACCGACATGAAAATTAACTTCATAATCGCTGATATCGCTGTACAGTATAGCTGTAGGTACGGGAGACAAAACGCTCTGCAACCGCTCCACATCAATATCAGAAATCGCCTTTTTGAAATAGTCTCCGTAAAACTGAACCGGACACAATTCTCCGTGCTGGGGGTAGTGCTGGTTCAAAAAAGCTCTCAACTTAGCCGGCAGCTCGATATTCAGATTGTGGCGAAACGAAGACGGGCAATCTTGGCTAATCTTTGCCGGAGCAACTAACAGCAGCAATCGGTGCTGCTGCTGCTGCAAAATCTGTTCAGTTTCCTGCCTGCTCAAATTAGAAAACCAGTTGTCCCTGTCCCAAATAGCTTGAATTTCGGTCAGCTTAACTCGAATTGCTTCTGATTGAAACTCCCGCATTAAGTCGCGGCAAAGCCTGCTAATTGCCCGCTTATCTCTCAATTCTTGTGATTTAATTCGATTAGCGCGTTCTTCCTTTACCCTTTCTTCTGCATCGACGAGCGCGATTAATTCTTGTTCTCTGGTCTGCTGCCCCTGCAAATATCTAACTTGTGCTTTAATCCAGCGGGGGTCTTTTTTGATTTGCTGGTTCAAAGCACCAGAACCAGACGGCTCAATTTCTCCATAGCGTTCGTTGACAGCGCTTGCTCCCAATCTTTCTCCCAATTCGCAGGCTACAGGCTTCAACAGTTCAATTAGGGTGTCTGAGACGGGGCGGGGTAAGGACATCATACCAGTTAAAACTTTTTCTTACTTAAGGGCGATCGCGCGAGTCAGGCATAGGCCCGCTTAGGCGGGCTCTCTTGGCAGGTATATTACATTTGGGCGATCTGCCGATGGTAGTCGTGCAGGCCTATCGTGCAAGCCTATCGTGCAGCCGCGCCTGCTTAGCACCCTAACTCAATAATAGTATCTCTATAGATAGTCCACATTTTAGCGCCAATCTGACTCGAAAGCACCGAAGGAAAAGACTTTAGGATATTCGATCGACCCTGAGTTCCCCCCATTCGTTTTTTTTGTTGCCATTTGACTCGCTCTTGTCTATAATCGTACTTCACAACCATAATTACGGTATTCCGACCTAAAAACCGTACTTTCTCTAGAGGAACAAATATAATGAGTCCGTGGCAACGCCTAACTCAACACCTTCACTGGCCGCAGCAGCCACCAGTCGGTACAAATAAATCATTGACTGCGCTGAAAAGATTTGTGTCGCTATTTTTAGTGGGAATAACTTTAAGTCTAGCCGTTGCATCCTGCGGCCAGGGAACCAGCAACAACAATCCCGCAGCCACTCCAAACGGTGCTACCCCAGCAGCCAACAAAGGCAACGTAGAATTAACCCTAGTATCCTTCGCCGTCACCAAAGCCGCCCACGAAGCGATAATTCCCAAATTCGTAGAACAGTGGCAAAAAGAAAAGGGTCAAACCGTCACCTTCAACCAAAGCTACGGCGGTTCCGGTTCCCAAACTCGGGCCGTAATTGACGGTTTAGAAGCAGACATTGTACACCTAGCCCTCGCCCTCGACACTGCCAAAATCGAAAAAGCCGGACTCATTGAGCCCGGGTGGGAAAAAGAAGTCCCCAACGAAGGCATAGTCAGCAAATCCGTAGGAGCAATAGTCACCCGCGAAGGCAATCCCAAAGGCATTAAAACCTGGGAAGATTTAAGCAAAGACGGAGTGAAATTGATCACCGCCGATCCTAAAACCTCAGGCGTTGCACGCTGGAATTTCCTCGCACTTTGGGGCTCGGTTGTTAAAACAGGAGGAGACGAAACCAAAGCATTAGACTTTACTACTAAAGTCTACAAAAACGTCCCCATCCTGACTAAAGATGCCCGCGAAGCCACCGATGTATTTTTCAAACAAGGGCAAGGTGACGCCTTAATTAACTACGAAAACGAGATTATTTTGGCGGGTCAGAAAGGCGAAAAACCGACTTATATTATTCCCGAAGTCAATGTTTCGATCGACAATCCGATTGCCGTTGTCGATAAAAACGTTGATAAACACGGTACTCGCGAAGTCGCTGAAGCATTTGTCAAGTTTCTCTACTCCCCAGAAGCTCAGCGAGAATTTGCCAAAGCAGGCTTCCGCCCAGTAGATGCGACAGTAGCGGCGGAACCAGAATTTGTCCAAAAATATACGCCCATCAAAACCCTATTTACAGCTCAAGACTTAGGAGGTTGGGGAGATATTCAGAAGAAATTCTTCGATGACGGAGCTGTTTTTGACAAAATCCAAGGTTCAATTAAACAGTAGTGGCCGGGGCGGGTTTACGCGATGATTGCTTTTAGTCACATACGATCGGTAAAACCCGTCTCTGGTATGGTGCGTCGCTGCTAGATATTCGATCGCGCCTTGCAGATTCTAGGAGGGCGGCGCACCCTACATCTATCTAATCGGTCGGGGCGGGTTTACGAGATGATTGGTTTTAGGCAATTATTTTTGGTAAAACCCGCCCCGACAGCAATTATTCTTTCTAACTCAAAACTATTGACTTATGGCTGGATCATCTGCAATCAGTAATCCTCAACCTCCGATCAAAAATATCAAAAAGGCGATCGGCAAAATAACATTACCTTGGGGAATCACTCTAGGCTACCTCAGCTTAATGCTATTCCTCCCAGTTGTAGCAATGCTGCTGAAAGCCAGCACAGCAAACCCCGTCGAATTTGCGAAAATTGCCACCAGTCCGATCGCCCTTTCCGCCTACGATGTCACCTTCTTTACGGCATTAATTGCGGCCTTAATTAACGGAGTATTCGGCACATTAATTGCTTGGGTATTAGTCCGCTACGACTTTCCCTTAAAACGGATTGTAGATGCAGTGGTCGATTTGCCTTTTGCACTGCCCACCTCTGTTGCAGGTTTAACTCTCGCCACAGTTTACAGCGATAACGGCTGGATTGGTTCGCTTTTTGCACCTTTGGGAATCAAGATATCCTTTACTCGATTGGGCGTAGGCATAGCGATGATATTTATTTCCTTGCCATTTATCGTTAGAACCGTACAGCCCGTTTTAAACGAGATGGAAAAAGATATCGAAGAAGCAGCTTGGTGCTTAGGTGCTTCTCAATTTGAAACCTTCTGGCGAGTAGTTTTACCGCCGCTATTTCCGTCTATTTTAACCGGAGTAGCACTCGGATTTTCGCGAGCGGTTGGCGAGTACGGGTCTACTGTAATTGTAGCTTCTAACATACCGTTCAAAGATTTAATCGCCCCGGTTTTAATTTTCCAAAGGTTGGAACAGTACGACTATGCAGGAGCAACAGTTATCGGTACTGTCATGTTAGCTATTTCCCTGGCAATGCTGTTCGCAATTAATCTCTTACAAGCATGGAGAAGACGCTATGACGGCTAATATCAATTCACCCGCTGGTTACAAATTTCCGCCCGCAGGTTCTAGTCGGAGTCAGGAAAAAGCTTGGGTAAAACCAACTTTAATCGCAATTGCGATCGGCTATCTCGCTCTTGTCTTATTTATCCCCGCGCTCAATGTTTTTTACCAAGCTTTCAGAAAGGGATTTGAGCCATTTTTTTCTAACTTAACCTCGCCCGATTTTCTGCACGCAGCGCAACTAACCCTGATAATTTCTCTGATTGTTGTGCCTGTAAATACAGTCTTCGGTTTGTGTGCTGCCTGGGTAATTGGCCGCAACAAATTTCCGGGTCGGACGCTATTAATCAGCCTTTTAGACGTACCTTTTGCCATATCTCCCGTAGTTGCAGGTTTAATGATTGTACTGCTTTACGGTCGGCTGGGATGGTTCGGGTCGTGGCTGGAGGGGGCCAATATTAAGGTTATTTTTGCCTTCCCTGGAATGGTGCTGGCTACTGCTTTTGTTACCTTGCCTTTTGTTGCCCGCGAAGTAATTCCTGTTTTGGAAGAAGTGGGAACCGATCAAGAAGAGGCGGCGAAAACTTTGGGAGCAAATGACTGGCAAATTTTCTGGAATGTCACGCTTCCCAGTATTCGCTGGGGATTGCTTTACGGAGTAATTTTGACCAATGCTAGGGCAATGGGAGAATTTGGAGCTGTTTCTGTGGTGTCGGGAAATATTGCTAAAAAAACGCAAACTTTGCCTTTGTTTGTAGAGGATGCTTACAAGCAGTACGCGACGCAAGCCGCATTTTCAGCGGCGGTAGTTCTAGGTCTTTTAGCAGTTGTTACCCTCGTGCTTAAGGAGATTTTGGAACGAAAAACGAGCATTAAGGAAGTTGAAGAATAATCATCAGTCATTAGGGTGCGCAGTTGTTAGTCATTAGTAGGGTGCGGATCTATCGACAATCTGCTTGGAATCTGGAAAATCTCGCCGATCCGCACTCTACAAGATATTGGTGAAAAATCTAAACTGAAACAAACATTAGGAGGCCCAAATGTTAGCTCACAACACTAGCGAATCTGAATTTGAGGCGATCGACAATTTTCACAAAACCCAAGAATCAGATATTCCCAAATCTGAGATTGGCGACAGCAGACCAACTCAAACCCGCATTCGCATTCGTGTTCCTAAAGAATACCATCAGGAACCTGTCATTTCTAATCTGATTTCTGAATACGGTTTGACGGTTAATTTTAATGCTGCTTTGTTGGGTGTCAAAACTTTAGATGACGGTTGGTTTGATTTGGAACTTAACGGTTCAAGTCAACAGATTGAAAGTGGTCTGATTTATCTCAATGATTTAGATGTAGAAATCTGGAGCAATTCCAATAAGCCCGATGAAGAAACTTGGTAATTAGTCACTCTAGGAGGCAGAAACCGGGAATAGGAGTTAAGATTTTGAACCCAAAAGCAGAATTTTCTTTCCTATTCGCGGTTTATTGAGTCTAATAGTCTCCAGAAATGTTAGTCATGAGTCAGCATTCATCAGTCATATCAACTCCGCGCTTCTGAGGAATTGTAAAATCGAATCAACAGTCAATACTCAACTATCATTCAGTTTTTAGACCCCTCCTTCAACAGTCAACAGTCAACAGTCAACAATAATTCCGGTGCAACCGGAATTGATATCATATCTATTCCTGTAAAATAACCGTTATCACGTTTCTAGTGAAAAATGCAAGTCCTCTGAGTTTTATGAGGACTTGCATTGCTCACTAGAAACCTATGTGAGAGCGGTTGTTCTATCGCACATCCCTATCATTCAGCAGCTAAGCACTACTAAATAATATTAGCTTACAGCTAATAACCGTGACTGATGACTCTTGACTAACAAATATCGATCGCCATCGGTTAATTATTAGATTGACTATTTTGATAAAATCTGGTATTCTCTCCATCTCTGGTAGCTCAGAAAACAGCACCCAAGTCTTCTCCAACATTTTTGTAACAGCAGGAACAATATCCCCCTTTAAAACTTCTCAACAATCAAACTAACTCAGTTAGGCTAGGCGATCATAAAGAAACGTTTTTGTCAATATTCAATTTAGGTAAAAGTTAGGTAAAGTGAAAGTGAGGGGCGATCGACTCTCAGCCGCACCGGAAAAAGAGCGATCGCTGCTGCGGTTGGTTTGTGCTATGAATTTGTTGTGTGCGTGTACCAGGAGAATTTGAGCGTGGAACTCTATAAAGAACGGAAACACCAGATAGTTTTTGCAGATTCACAAGTTAAAGATTGCGAAAGTTTAACAGAAACAGCCCATCCCGATACAGAAATTGTTATTCTCAAAGCCGATCGCGACGGCATCGAGCAAATCGCCGAAACACTTAAACAGCGGAAAAACATTGCAGCCGTCCACATTTTGTCTCACGGCGCAGCAGCCACGTTGCAACTGGGGGGCACAGAACTAAATCTGTGCAACATTGAAAGCTACCGCAATTATTTAGAAAAATGGTTTGCTTTGCCAGCAGCCGAAGCAAACTCGAACACTTCAATGACCGCTAAACCGGAAATTCTACTTTACGGTTGCAACGTCGCCGCCACAGAAGCCGGTGTCGCCTTCGTCCAAAGGCTGAGCCAGCTCACCGGGGCAAATATTGCCGCTTCCGATAACTTGACCGGCAGTGCGGCACTGGGTGGAGACTGGGTGCTGAAAGTGACTACGGGCAAAATAGAAACACCTTTAGCATTTTCTGCAGAGGCGAGGGAAGCTTACAGCGAAGTTTTAGTCGCCACATTTGACCAACTGCGAGATGCGATAACTCTGGCTAACGCTTTGCCGAATGCAGACACGATCGCCATCACCGGCAACATCAACTTAGCCGCCGGACAGGTCCTGCCCAGAATTTCCACCCCCATCACGTTTACTGGCGGCGGTTTCACCCTAAATTTCGGTAATAACCGGGGCTTTTTTGTAGACAGCGCGACTGCCCCAGTCAGCTTTTCCAACTTGACATTGACCGGTGGTCGAGCGCAAGGCGGTGCCGGTACGGGGGGCGGTGGCGGTGCGGCCGGCATGGGCGGCGCACTATTTATCAACAGCGGTGATGTCACAGTTAATAGCGTTACCTTCAGTGACAACAGCGCTACGGGTGGCAATGGCAGCGCCCGCCTGGCGAACGCCGCCGGAGGCGCTGGCGGCAACACCGATTTTGCAAGCCTGTTTCCCTTCGTTGCCTCCGGCGGCGCCGGTCAAGCAGGCCTCCCGGGCTTGGTAAATAACGGCGCGGCAGGTGGGCCTGGCGGCCCCGGCGGCAGTGGTGGCGCTGGCACTGGCGGATTGCCAGGAACCGGTCTCAACGGCGGAGTTGGTGGCGCGGGAGGGGTTGGTGGCAGCGGTACACCGGGCGGTACTAATGGCGGAGTTGGAGGCCTCGGCGGCAGCGGTGGCACTGGAGGCTTGGGTGGCGGTGGCGGTGGCGGTGGGGCTGGCGGCCCCGGCGGCACAGCAGGTTCGGGCACAGCAGGCGCTGGGGGCGTTGGTGGCGCTGGCGGCGCTGCCGGATTCGGTGGCGGTGGCGGCGGTGGCGGCAGTGGCGGTACTGGCAGTGTCGCAGGTGCGATCGGTGCTGGCGGTGTCGGTGGCTTCGGTGGAGGTAGCGGCAGCGGTGCAGCAGTATTACAGAGCACGCCCCTCGGAGGTTTTACCCCAGGTGGCACTGGTAGCCCAGTCACTGGCGGCGGCGGTGCTGGTTTGGGAGGCGCAATTTTTGTAAATACTGGCAGCAGTTTGACCCTGAACAACAGCACTTTGTTCAACAACACAGCAATAGGGGGCAATCCGGTCGGCACGGACCCAACAGGCAGTGCTACGCCGGGTCTTGGGGCGGGTGGCGCGATTTTTGTCAACTTCGGCGCTACTGCAACTCTCACTAACAACACCATTACGGCCAACCGTGCTGGTCCTACTCCTGCTCCTGTTGTTGCTACTCTTGCTTACGGGGGGGGAATTGGTACTAACGGCGGTACTGTTAATCTCAGAAATTCGATCGTCGCAGGCAATATTGGTGGCGTCCGTCCCGACGTGTACGGGACATCCTTCACTGCCACCAGCACCAACAATTTGATCGGGAGCGTTGGTATTGAGAGCAATTTACCTATCGCCCAGCAACTGACCGTTCCTCTAACAAATGTCTTGGTGACCCTTAACCAACCCGCATTGAACGGAGCTACAGGCGTTCCTGTTACCTATGCTTTGGCGGACAGCACTGCCACCGTCACTAATCCGGCCATCAACGGCGGCAGCAACGCTGCGGCTGCGGCTGCGGGGACGACTGACCAGCGGGGTGCTGGCTTTCCTCGGACGATCGGCACTGCTGTGGATATCGGCGCCTACGAGTACGGCCCGAGCGTCACTGGCGTTAAATTCAACGACCTTAACGGTGACGGCGTTCGGCAGACAACTGAACCAGGTCTATCGGGCTGGGTGATTTCTGTAGGCACCAAGAGCGCTACTACCGCAGCCGACGGCACTTACACCATCCGCGACGTAAAAACAGCTACTCCGATTACAGAAGCGCCGCCCACTGGAACCCCTGCGACAGCTTGGGTGCAGACTGTCGGTCCGAATCCGGCAAATACGGGTATTGTTGATGTCACCGGTGCCAACTTCGGTAATTTCCAGAAAACATCGATCGCGGGCAAAACCTACAGCGACATCGGGGGCAACGGCTTCACCCCCGATGACACCGTATTAAACGGCATCACCGTTAACTTATACAAAGACACCAACGCCAACGGCACCCTAGATGTCGGCACAGATACTGCAGTGGGCACTCCGCAAACGACTGCGGGAGCAGGAGATTACCTCTTCTCCGATATCGGCCCGGGCAATTACCTGATACAAGCCATTCCCCCAGCCAACTCCAGTATTTCTTTCCCCGCTGCCCCAATTCTCCTTACCGCCCCAAGCGGTACTGCGGTCACCGCCCAAAACTTCGGCGTTTTCCAAAACATCACCGTCAGCGGCACCAAATTCACCGACCTCACAGGCAACGGCTTCTCTGCTGACGACACCCCCCTCAACGGCACCACCGTTCGCCTGTTCAAAGATACTAACAATAACAGCACTTTAGATAGCGGTGATGCGGAAATCGCCTCTCAAGTTACCGGGGCAGCGCCAGCAGCGGCTGGTACTTATAGCTTTACCAACGTCGGCTCCGGTCGGCATTTTGTGAGAGAAGACGTGCAGGAGGAATTCTCACAAACCGCCGGGCCGGCTTTTTATACAATTAACCCGGCCAGCGGCACCAACATTACGGGTCTAAACTTCGGCAACTTCCAGCTAGGCAAGATCAGCGGGATAAAATTTAACGATCGCAACAAAAATGGCACCCAAGATTTGCCAGCAGAACAACCCCTAGGAGGCTGGACAATCTACGTGGATGCCAACAATAACGGCACCTTCGATGCTGATGAAGAAAGCGAAATCACCGATGCTACGGGTCGGTATGAGATCGACGACCTTACACCCGGCACTTATACAGTGCGGGAAGTGCCACAAACTGGCTGGAGGCAAACTGTGCCCCCCGTCAATGCAGCCACGCCTACTCTTTCCGGCGGGTTTACGATCGCCGTCACCAGCGGCCTCGACTCCCAAAACAACAACTTCGGCAACTTCTTAGAGTCGAGCACCATCAGCGGTCAAAAATTCAATGACCTCAACCAAAACACAATCAAGGATGCCGGGGAAGTCGGGCTGCAAAATTGGCAAATCTTCATCGACAGCAACCCACCAAATGGAGTCTTCGATCAGGGCGAACTGACTACCATCACCGACGCCAACGGCAACTACACTCTCGCCGAGGTACCCCCAGGTACTTACCAGGTAAGGGAAGTCCAGCAAAACGGCTGGATCCAGACCACCCCCAACCCCGCCCCCGTTACCGTTACTCTCTCAAATAACGTCACGGGCGTTGACTTCGGCAATTTCCTGCCCCAACCCGGGACGATCCAAGGACTGAAGTTCCGAGACAGCAACAACAACGGCATTGTGGATGCTGGAGAACCGGGTTTGCCCAATGTCGAAATTCGGTTACTCAACGTCACGCCCGGAGTAGTGGGTGCTACTCCTATTACTACGACTACAAATAGCAGCGGCAACTACCTGTTTGCGAACCTAGCGCCGGGAACCTACCGCGTCCGGGAGGTCAACCAAACTGGGTTCACCCAAAGCACCCCCGACCCCGCCGACATCGCCCTCGCTTCGGGCGCTATTGTCAGCGACATCAACTTCGGGAACTTCCCGACGCTGACGGCGACGCCGACTCCGACACCGACGCCGACACCCGTACCGCCGACACCGGGTGCACCGACGCCTGCACCGACGCCTGCACCGACACCGGAACCTGTACCGACGCCGACGCCGACGCCGACGCCGACGCCGACACCGACGCCGACGCCGACGCCGACACCGCCGACACCGACGCTGACTGATTTGGTTTGCCCTGAGGACTTCCCCAGGATTGCTACTCCCAATGAGCCCGGCACTCCTTCAGGGGGTAATGTGATCAACGGCCCTAACGGCGACGATACGATCGTGGGTACTGCTGGCACTGACTCTATCTTCGGATTGGGCGGCAACGATTTGATCTTTGGCCGAGGCGGCGGCGACTACATCAATGGCAATACGGGCAACGATACTATCTACGGAGGCATAGATAACGATTCTCTCTTCGGCGGCAAAGGCTTTGACCTGATTTTTGGCGATCGCTCTAACGATACGATTTATGGCAATCGCGGCAACGACTCGATCTCGGGCGACGAAGGCAATGACCTATTGTACGGCGGCAAAGGCGATGACGTAATGTTGGGAGGCGCTGGCGACGACGTGCTAATTGGCGATCAAGGCAATGACACTCTCTGCGGCGGCGACGGTAGAAATACCTTAATTGGCGGCAGTGGCGATGATTTGCTCTTTGGTGACACCGAGGCTGACTTGCTATTTGGCGGCCTTGGCAGCGATACCCTCGTTGGCGGCATTGGCAGCAATGGCTTTGTCTTGGCAGCGGGCGGGGGAATCGACACCATTTTTAACTTCACTCTAGGGGTTGATGCGATCGCCTTGGCGGGAGGCTTGGACTTCAATCAACTGTCATTGACCGAAACTAATGGCTCAACTGCGATCGGCATCGCCAACAGCAACGAGATTTTGGCCATAGTTGCCGGCGTGCAGCCTAGCCAGTTATCGGCGAGCAGTTTTAGGTTGCTCGGTTAGTCCGCCACAAGCAGTAGGGTGCTTGTGGCGCACCTTACTCTTACCTGGACAATGGGGAGAAGGGGAACGACTTCCCTTCTCCTTCTTTGGTCAAATTTGTTCGAGATACTTTAGCAAGTCGGCCATTTCTTGCGGACTCGGCTGAAACTGGGGCATTGGTGGGGTTTGCCCGCTGGTGACTTGCCGGATCAGATCGAATTCGGATTTGCGATCGGACACTCCGTGCAAGTTGGGCCCGACTTGACTATCTGAAACGGATGTGTGACACCCGGCACAGTTCATTTGAAAGATGGCGGAACCCTGAAACGGGTTGCCCGTGAGCGATAGTACGCTTTTGACGTAAGGATCGGCGACTTGAAACTGACGAATTGTCATACTCGCCAACATGATGGCAAGCAATACCGCTAGCGCAAATATGCCAAGTCGCTCGATCGGGTTTTTAATTTCATTCCTGGCAAGTTGGTGATTCAAAGGATTTCAATTTAAAAAACTATCTACAAGAAAATTTATTTCTCATAACATAGCTTAATCGTTCGCAGCGGGGAGAGCAAGCTTACAGACCCCCTGAATGGCTATGAATGCGAAATTTCATCTGTGTAAGTGCTGGTAATATTAAAAATAGGTTGTTAAATCTTAACGTTAAGGAGATCTCATGGTAGAACCGCTACTTTCAGGTATTGTTCTGGGTCTAATCTTTGTTACTCTGTCGGGGCTGTTTTTTGCTGCTTATCAGCAATACAAGCGCGGCGATCAGTTGGGTATCAACAAGTAAAAGCGCGAATTTTGCCCCCAGGGGCGGGGATGGCGGGTTGACAAATACCCTGGATCTCAATCGTAGATATTGGCGAACCCGCCTCTACAAAACCCGTCCCTGAGGTTAATTGCTGTTAATTCGCCAGACACCAGATCGGGCTTTTAGCTTCTATTTCCCAGATGTCTGCTGATACCGGTGCCGATCGCACCCTAAATGCGATCGCACCCTAAATACGATTCTCTGTGCCCTCAGCATAGAAAAATTAGATATATCGATCGAGAATAGCAGCAGTTTGCAGCCCTGTTTTTTCCCAGCTAAATAGTTTTGCTCTGGCTAAACCGAGCTCCCGCAAGTGCGATCGAACTTTGGCATCGACTGCAAGCTCTTGCATAGCAGCGGCAATTTCCTCGACGCTGTAGGGATTGACTAATACTGCGGCACCCCCCGCCACTTCTGGCATTGAAGACAGGTTAGAGGTGATGACAGGAGTGCCACAGGCCATTGCTTCGAGCACGGGGAGGCCGAATCCTTCCCACAGACTGGGAAAAACCACCGCGATCGCTTGGTTGATGACTTTGGGCAAGTCGGCCGCGGGAATGTAGTCTAAGAATTTTACTCGATCGAACAATCCCAATTCTTGAACCTGCGCTTTCAGCAGCGGCGTATAGCGTTTGTCTTCCGAACCTGCTATCCACAATTCGCACTCGGAATTATGATGCAAAGCAGCAAAGGCTGCTAAAACTCGCTGCACGTTTTTATAGGGATTGTGGCGACCGATATAAAGAAAATAATTGCTGGTTGGTAAGTTTAAAAAACGGAAAAAACTCCTATCGTACCCGGGGAAAATTGGCGTAATTAAATTAGGACGAATCTTGCAAAAATTAGCGATATCTTTGGCAGTTGATTCAGAGTCGCAGATGACGTGTTGAGCCTGCCGCAGCACTTGGGGAATGTAATAGCGGTGGTAAGGTGTCAGAGGATCGAAGCGACGCGGAAATCGCAGCGCTATCAAGTCATGTACCGTAATGATATAGCGGCAACCTGCAAATAGAGGAGCTTCGGGAATTGGAGAAAATAACAGGTTAGATTTTAGATTTTTGTAAATTTTGGGTAGTTGGGTTTGTGTCCACAGCAATCGGTTGATGTGTCCTTTGGTTCCTTGTTCTGGTGTTAGGTTGGCAGGGATTTGGTAGCAGTTGCTATTGGGAAATTTTTCTGCTGTTAGTAATGTTGGGTTGAGGGATTTTAGGTGGGGAAATAGGTTTTTGGCGTAGATGGCTAAGCCGGTTGGTTTGGAAATTAGGAAGGAGAGGTTGATTAGCAGGTTGGATTGGAGATTGGGCATGGGATAATATGTAGATTGCGGTTTTTTGGTGGGATTTTTTTATTGAACCGCAGAGGGCGCAGAGGGCGCAGAGAGGAAGAGAGGGAAGATTTAAAGGTATTGTTGTAAGATGTTGGCGGTTGCTTTTCCGGTTTTGTTCCAGCTAAATTGAGATGATCTGGCTAAGCTAGCAGTTTTTAAGTTCGATCGCACTTTTGAATCTGTGGCTACTGTTTGCATGGCTTCTGCTATTTCTGGGACGCTGTAAGGATTGACTAATAATCCGGCATCTCCGGCTACTTCTGGCATCGATGACAGGTTGGATGTGATGACGGGTGTGCCGCAAGCCATTGCTTCTAAAATTGGTAAGCCGAATCCTTCCCACAGTGTAGGGAAAACTAGGGCGATCGCCTGATTCATTAGTACGGGCAATTTAGAATAGGGAACGTAACCGAGAAACTTTACCAAAGATTCTAAACCTAATTCTTCAACTTGTGCTGTCAACTGCGGCGTGTAGGCATTGGGAGGCCCTGCTAGCCACAATTCGTAATTTGCGCGATCGGGCAAACTCGCAAATGCCGCAATTAATCTTTCCAAGTTTTTGTAAGGATCGTGTCTGCCGGTATAAAGAAAATAATTTTTGGCTGGCAAGTCGAGATATCTAAAATTAATATTATCGCAAGCTAGGGGAATTGCAGTCATTTTCTGACGCGGAATCTGGAAAAAGTTAGCAACATCCGCCGCCGTTGCTTGAGAATCGCAAATAATGTGTTCTGCTTGCCCCAAAACCTGCGGTATGTAGTAGCGGAAATAAGCTGTTAAACGAGAAAACCGTTGGGGAAATCGCAAAGGAATTAAATCGTGGACTGTGACGATGTAGCGGCAGCCAGAATACAAAGGTGCTTCTGGAATTGGGGAAAATATCAGGGTTGACTGCAATCTTTTGTAAATTTTTGGCAAGTTGAATTGAGTCCACAGCAGCCTGTTAATTTGTCCTTTCGGCCCTCGATCCGGTGTCAGAGTTTCGGGGATTTGATAGCAAGTATAATTGTCAATTGGCTGGGAAACAAGTAATGTGGGTTCTAGCGGTTGCAGTTGCGGGAAAAGATTAGCTGCATAAGTTCCGATTCCCGTTGGTTCAGGGCTTAAGAAGGATAAATTGATTAAAAGTGGGTTAGACATGATGGGCTAGAACACAATTTATTTATATTGTAGGGGCGGGTTTTACCAACTATCTAAGTCTCAAACGAATCATCTGGTAAACCCGCCCCCACCAAACGAAAATTTATCCTATTGTAGGGGCGGGTTTTACCAACTATCTAAGTTTCAAACGAATCATCTGGTAAACCCGCCCCCACCAAACGAAAATTTATCCCTATTGTAGGGGCGGGTTTTACCAACTATCTAAGTCTCAAACGAATCATCTGGTAAATCGGCCCCCACCAAACAAAAATTTATCCCTATTGTAGGGGCGGGTTGTACCAACCATCTACATCTCAAACGAATCATCTGGTAAACCCGCCCCCACCAAACGAAAAATCAAAATGTACATTTTTCCGATTGCATAGAAGTCAAAGTTAATGTAAGTTATTAGTGCTGTGGGGGCGGGTTTATATAAATTGTTTTTCATCATCAAATTTTGTTAGTAAAACGCCCCCCTACGCAATTTATCGATCGCGATCGCTCTCCACCATTTGAGCTACATCCGCCGGATTTGGCAGCCGAATTGTAGCATATTCTTGGTAAATAATCTCAAAAAAACTCTTGACTTTTTCCTCGAAACGTGCAAGTCTAAAGTTCTGACTGCGCTGCTGTGCACCAGCTTGAAGTTCTGCTAGCAAATCGGGATTAACAATTAGTTGACGTGAATGCTGGCAAAGTTCCTCAACGGTATTGAATAAAAAACCCGATCGCCCATGTTCGACAATTTCCGGTTGGCCGCCGCCGTTGAAAACAATCGGAACACAACAGTTTTGCATTGCTTCCACAGTCGCCATCCCGAAATGTTCAAATCTTTGAGGATTGACTTCACCCAAACCGCAGCCGTGCCAAAATATGCTCGCTCTAGCATAAAGCGATTTTACCTCATCCAAGTCAGCATTAACTTTTACCTCGATCGCCCTTGAATCTTGCTTCAATAAATTCTGAACAGTCTTTAAATAAGGATTGCGGGGAATACTGCTTCCCACTAAAACAAGCCGCCATCCTTGAACTTCTTCGGGATAATCCGCTAGCAAACTGCGGAAAGCTTGAATTAATTCAATTTGCTTTTTTGTTCCCCCAGCTTCAAACTGTCCCACCGCCAAAATTATGTTTTCTTTCGGCACTTTAACTGTTGCCATTTCCACGGGCGGATAAAGCAAAAAAGTTGGCTTTAGATGCCAGCGTTTATCCAACCACTTGACAGTAAATTGGCTATTGGCAATAATGAAAGTGTAGTCATCAACCGCAAAATGACGGTTGCGGAATGTATTGGGAAAGTGGCAGAAAAATATTGAGATAGGCGACAGCGGTTTTACTTTTTCCAGTTGGTTTGCGTTGATGAAAATATCGTAGTTTTTGCTTTCTCTGGCAATTTCATCAAAGGGATTGTCCATATCCTCCACAATGATGCTGGAATCGATGCACTGCATTCCGCGTTTCTCGTAAAACCCCAAGGGAATAATTTTAATTTTGCATCCTGAAAGGTTGAGTCCGTACCACGCTTCTAAGTCGGAAACAGCAACTGCTTTGTTGGCGATAAAAGTAATGTCAAATTCATTTTGTAACAGCGAGGCGATGGTAGCGACGTATTTTTGACCGCCACCAATAAAATGCAGTCCGTGATCGTAAATGGCGATCGACATTTTGCGATCGCCCCCAACCACCTGCAATCGAGACAAAAGGCGATCGACCTTCAGGCGACTGTAAATCACCGCCAACTTTTCCGACAACTGCGGCAATACAGTAGCGATGATTGCTGGTTTCTGATAATCTCGAAGTTTTTTAATCGCTACAAATAAACTCTCAAACAGCAAATCGTACTGCTTATGGGTAAAAAAATCCGAAGTATGAATTGAAGAAACTAATTGAAAAGGTTCATGTTTTGCCAAATACAAAAACCGATTGCGATTGCAGAAATACTCGGTAAGTTTGCTTCCTTTACTCGAACCCCGATACTCGTGATGGGCGATAGCTGCGGGAGTATAAAGCATTTTCCAACCGCCTTTGTGGCAGCGTTTTGCAAACTCTACATCCTCAAAATACATTACAAAATCTTCATCAATTGGCCCGACATCTTCCAGACATTCTCTCCGAAAAAGCACCGCCGCCCAACAAAGCCCCTCGACTTCTCCTTCTGTATCGTACTGTCCCGAATCTTTCTCGCCAAAGCCGACATCTCGCCAATAAAAATTAGGTAATTGCTGAATGCCTGCGCTGTTAATTCGCCCGTCTTTAAACAGCAATTTGCCGCTAGTTGCACCGATTTTATTATCAGTTTCTAGCCGTTTGACAAGAATCTCTAACCAGTGACTGTCAAGTATCGCATCGTTATTGATAAAGCCGATATATTGCCCTTTCGCTTGGCTGATGCCGAGGTTGAGGGCTTTAGCAAAGTTGTTGGCAGTATTGACAAAAATGCGAACTTTTGGGAAGAGTTCGCGCAGGGAATTAACGGAATCGTCTTTAGAGCAATTATCAATTACAATTAAATCTAGTTGCTGTTCGGGATACGCAAGTTTTAGTAGAGATTTTAAGCAATCTTTCGTGTGGCGCAGACCGTTATAGTTGACTATAATTAACGAGCATATTGGCAGTGCGGTCATTGGATTTTGGAGTTTAGATTTTAGATTTTAGATTGAAGAATTGCTCTCGCGCATAAATCGGCAGGCTTGTGACCAAACTATTTTGGGTGATCTTTAATGCTTTATTGTTGTCGATCGAGCAATTGAGCGGTAATCTTCTCTAAAATAGCAGTATGTTGCTGCTGCACTACTTTAATTTGCTCTATTTCAGACTGAAAAGCTGCGATCGCCTTTTGTTGAGTCTCAAGCTGTGCTGTAACCTCGGGAAATCCGCTGATGAATTCCGATTTAATTTTTTTCTCTAGATTTTGTTGATTTTCTTGCAATTTTTGCAATTGAATGCTCAATGTTTGAACTACACGGGTATTAGCAAAATTATAAATAACTTGGCGTTCGAGTACGGGTCTGAGCAATTTTCTGACTATTTTCCTAACGGCAATTACTGCGGAACCCAGCCGCCTTTGGTAAGAGGTAATGGGGATGTTATAAATGTCGAAACCCGCCTTTAAAAGGGCGATGTCTTCGTCATCTTCATCTCGGGCGTGAAGCGAAGCTATCTTCCCGCTGGGGGTTCCCGAAGGGTAGGGAATCGCACTATTTTCTCTTCCCGGCAGCGACGGCTCAGCAATACCAATTCGCGGCTCCAAAGTTTGCCGCAATTTATCTATTATCTGTTGAGTTGGTATTTCTTCGTACTGCAATCTTCCGCCTCCTCTAAATGTAGGGTACTTATGGGCGCACCATCCCGTAAATGTAGTGTGCGCTGAGGCGCACCATCCCCTGAATTACCTCTGCGAGAATGGTGCAAATCTCAATTTAAGCTAACTCAATTTGACTGTCATCACCAATCATAAACCGCAGAGCTTTTGGACGAGCCGGCGCATTTGTGAGTTGAGCTCGTTGCCCGATCACGCTGTCAACAATTCGCTGGTGAATGCCCACTATTTTCGCCCCTTGCAATATTACACTGTGTTCGATATCAGCATCAATCATCGTCACGCGATCGGCAATACTGCTGTAAGGTCCGATAAAGCAATTTTCAATGCGGCAATTTTCCCCAATTACCACCGGTCCGCGAACTGTAGAATTAATTATTTCCGTTCCTTCACCTATTTGTACTCGTCCGATAATTTGACTTTTGGCGTCTACTTTTAATTCAGTTGAAGCTACGATACAGCTATCTAAAATGATTTGGTTTGCACTCAGCAAATCGTCTTTTTTCCCCGTATCCAGCCACCAGCCCTCTAAATTGCAGGCTTCTACCTGTTTGTCCTGATTCATGAGCTGTTGAATAGCGTCTGTAATTTCGAGTTCGCCGCGGGCCGAGGGTTTAATTTGATCGATCGCCTCGTGAATAGTAGGAGCAAAAAAGTAAATCCCCACCAGTGCTAAATTCGATGGCGGAACTTGTGGTTTTTCTACTAACTGCAAAACTCTTCCTTTATCATCAACTTTTGCCACACCAAAAGCTGAGGGATTGGCGACTGGACGCAGCAAAATTAGAGCGTCTAGTTTCTGCTTGTTAAAAATCTCTAAAAACGGACCTAACTCATTCTGAATTAAATTATCTCCTAAATACATAATAAACGGAGAATCGCCCAAAAATGGTCTGGCAACTTTTACCGCGTGAGCGAGTCCCGCCGGCTTTTCTTGCAAGATATAAGTAATTTTTGCACCGAAGCGAGATCCATCTCCTGTTTTCGTCTTCACCTCTTCCCCGGTTTCGGGACTAATAATAATTCCAATATCCGTAATCCCAGCCGCCACAATTCCTTCAATTCCATACCACAGTATCGGCTTATTTGCTACAGGAACCAACTGCTTAGCACCCGTATAGGTGAGGGGACGCAAGCGTGTTCCTTTGCCGCCAGAGAGGATGAGTGCTTTCATTGGGTGAACTCTGAGTTATCCTTTAGGGTTTGCGGTGCTGGCTCGATTTGCCTGCACTTGTTCGCTCTCGTTGATTCTAAACCACTGCTACCCCGCTGGCAATAGTTGCCGTGTATCCTGATACAAATGATTTATTTGGCTCCAACTTTTATATTCCTGGACGCACAGAGTCTCAGAAACCAGGTTTTTTGCTGGAGGAAGCAGCTAAAAGCTGAGGTTTTTTTGTCAATAAACCAGGTTTCTAAAGGTCGAGAGTGCGCCAGTCCCGATTTAACTCAATTGGCGCAAGTCCCACGCTGTAATTGTACTCAATTGGGCGTTGCGATATAAGCCAACCAATGTATATGAAAAAGAGCGACAATTTACTGTTTCTCTAGCAAAAAAACCTGTAAGATATAAGTGGTTGCGACCCACCCACTCGACAGAAAACAACAGGTCACAGTAGCAGTAGTATGCTTGACCTTGGATAACTGCGAGAGAAAAAGGGAAAAAACAGACCGCTGGGAAAGCAAGGTAACGCCCTACCGTAAAATATAAACCATGTTTGTTGTACGAAAACAGTTTTTGGTCTTGGGAAACAGGACTTCTGCGTGGGTTCCCGAAGAAGGGATAAAGGCTGCAAAGCTTTCTTATGCGGTGTCAGACTCGGATCGTCTTCTGTGACGAATCTCAGTAATGAGATACCCAACGCCCGCAACGGCAGATGATACACGAAGCCTACACGCTCACCGAAGGTCATGTCGATTTTAGATTTTAGATTTTAGATTTTAGATTGACCCCACGGATAAATGCGGGGGCTTGAGGATTTTAGATTTTCGAAAAGGGATTGATTCCACGGATAAATCCGGGGGCTTGTACCACCTTTGAAATTTTTGGTCAGTGCTAGGTATTTCACTTGCGTACCCTTTTAATAGCGACCGTATCGGGCCATAAATTGACTACCACTATTGTTTTGATTTGTCAACCAAGCCCACATCTGATCGCCCAGACAAAAATGCCACCATTCCTTAGGATGCTGCTGAAAGCCCGCAGCTATCATCGCATCTTTTAAGATTTTCCTGTGGCGGTGATATTCCAGTTTTTGCGGCTCCTTGCTCTTACCAAAATAATCGGGATAAGAACGTTCTGATATTTCATCAATCGGAGAACCCATATCAATTAGCCGATTATTTTCATCCACTAAAGTTACATCTAAAGCTGCACCTGTACTGTGAGGGGGAGGCATCGCGCGATCGAGGCTCGGTACAGCCCAAAATTGATATACGTGTTCTATAATCACTTGGCGTTTGTCTTCGGAAACTGGAAATTCGCAGCCTTGAGCTAGGGCAATTTGATTAAAAGTATAATCTACCATAAATTGCTGGACTTCCACCGGCCGATAAGCGTCAAATATCAGAATTTTCCAATTTTGATATTTTTGCTGTAGCTCAGTTTGAGCTGCGATTAAACTATCTACAACTCCTTGTCGCAAATAGTAAGGCGAATCCGCTTTGCTGTTGTGATAGGGAGCACCCAACTTTTGATAAGGGTGGGGTATTTGAAAGGCAAAATGTTCTGTTGGAATAGGGACTAAAGGTTCGCCGCATTCGTCTATCACTATTTGATGATATGGTTTCATATCAAAAATTTACCTTTTTTGTTACTAATTAACTACAATGATATCGCAATTTATTTCTATCAAGTAATGTTTCTAAAATTTTTCAGGAAACTGAGGCAATTCATTCATAAATAAGTCGTCTATAAGTTTGCTATTATTTATGGTTTCTGCCGTCAATATTAACAGCTTGTAAGGTGGCAGAGCGAGCATAAATGAATCGAGAAAATTCTATCTTTAGTGATAACAATTCTGATTTCTTGGATGGAAAGCAAGTTAATTTCTGAATCCGGAGTTGCATTTCGTCGAGGTAAATCCTTAGTATGAATAGTATCGCAACCAGCAGATTGCAGCACGCGCGCCAGACGTAGTGGTAATTGTGCATCTACCAAAAACTTCATTACACTAATACTCGGTATATGCTTTTCACTTGAGTTGGCCGCGCGGCAAATAGCAAAGCAGCGAGAATATCCTCATTTTCTAAATCGTCACAGTCATCTATAATTTCTTTAGCATTCATACCAGAACTGAGTAATTCAATAATTAATTCGACTGGATATCGGAGACCGCGAATACATGGTTTTCCGTGACAGATATTTGGATCGAGTGTGATGCGCTGCCAAAGCTGATTTTCCATATTTTAGGAGCAAATATTAAATATATCCTAACCTAAAGAGCGTAGCTTTCGATCGGTTTGTAGTAAGGACTTTAGTGCTTTCAATTTCCACCTAAAGTCCTAAAGTCCTTACTGCCAAAAAATCCTAACTTTGGCGGTAAGCAACTACCGCATAAAACGGATCGCCGCTTCCTATTCGCAGCATTTGCATAAAACTCGGCAAGTTAGCCTTGCGAACTATTACTTCCGGCTTGCTAAATCCGGGTATATTCGCTCCTTTGACAGAATCAAAGTAACCCTTGACTAATTCTACCCGATCGCCCTCCGATCCTTCCCGCCAAGCCGCGATCGCCTTTTGATAAAACATCCGGTTGGAAAAACTGATAATTGCTACGCCGCCCGGCTTCAAAATGCGGTGAATCTCGGCAAAAATCACATCGGGCTGTTGCAAATACTGTACCGAAACGCAGTTGACAACCGCGTCAAACTCTGCATCAGGCAGTGGAAATTTGGGATTTGCGTTCAAATTCTGCACAAAATAATGATTCAGCCTGCGATTCTTTGCCAACTCCTCTTCATTCATGCCGTGTCCTTCGACATGGGCAAATTCCATCTCGTCGGGGAGGTGAGAAACCCAACTGCTCATCATATCAAAAATCCGAGTATTCGGCTTCAGCCGTTCCCGATACACATCGGTTAGTTGCTGAATGAATCCATCGTCTACGTGAGTCACAAACCGGGGATAGGAATAGAACAAGTTGTCGTCGGTGTCGTCTAACTTGGTGCGTTTGTCGGCTGGAAGCAACATAAATTACGATCGCAAACTAGATTTACTCTTTCTAGTTTAAGAACAATTAAGAATTGTTAACATCTCCGGCAGAGGGCGGATTCCCGGTTTTAGCGTCGCATTCGATCGCCAAAAAACCTGCTTGCACCCCCTTGACAGCTCCCAAAAAGCATTTTACACTAATAATACGAACGCTAAGTAATAAGCCGATGGTTACTACATCCACTGTCGATCGCACACATCTAGCTCAGTGGCACGACGTTCTCGCCCCCCACAGCCTGGGCTACCGTCTCAAACTTCTGGCACAGCTAGGCACTCGCAGGCTGCAAGAGGTACTTGAACCCTTTGGATTGACCGCTTTTCACTGGCTGGTACTGTGCTGCTTGTGGCAAGAAGACGGTTTGCCGACTTCCAGCATTGGCGACAAACTGCAACAGGTAGGCGGGACGCTGACAGGCGTGCTCGATCGCATGGAAGAAAGAGGCCTCGTCCGCCGCGAAAGAGACACTCGCGATCGTCGCATTTGGCGCATTTGGCTGACAGACTCCGGCAGGGAACTGCAAGAGGTATTGCCCCCGCTGGTAGCTGCCATCCGAGATCGAGCTGTCGGGGGCTTTTCAGAGGCCGATCAAAAACTCTTTTCCCAACTGATCGATCGAGCGATCCTGAATCTTTCCTAAACCGACAAATCAATCTTTTGAGTGAAGTGCAGCCGCATCTACCTCCACTACATTACAAATAACCGCAAAATACTACACAAATAACCGCAAAATACTACGCACTCTTAAAAAAAGCCGTCTTACTAAATAAAAACTACGTACCCTAAACAAACGACATCTTACTAAAGAATCAGGAGTCAAATAACATGAAAGGCCCAAACGAAATCAACCCAGCAGAATTCAACGGCAACGGCAACGGCAAAGCAGTCGCCCTATTAGAAAAGCCGATCGACGACAACACCCAAGCTAAAATGGTGCCGGTCATACCAGCCCCAGAAACAGAAATCAGCGCCCCCGCCGAGGTCAAAACAGGCGCAGAAACAGAACTGCAAGCACCCCTGTCGCCTGGGGAAACGCCGAAGAAAAAAGCGCCGAAAGCGCTGATCTTAGCAGCGCTGGGCCTAGGGGCGATCGCAGCAGGCAGCTTCGGCTACCGCTACTGGCAATACGCCTCCATCCACCAAGAAACCGAAAACGCCACAGTTGCCGGACACATCCACCAAATCAGCAGCCGCGTCAACGGTACAGTCGCCGAAGTCTTAGTACAAGACAACCAACAAGTAAAACCCGGACAACTGCTGATCGAACTCGACCCCCGCGACTACCAAGTTAAAGTCCAACAAGCCCAAGCAGCCTTAGAAAACGCCCGCCGCCAAGCCGAAGCAGCCGAGGCAAATATTTCCCTAGCCTCTCAAACCAGCCAAGGCAAAACAGCCCAAGCCCAAGGAGACATCGGCAGCGCCAACGCCGCCATTTCCACCGCCCAAGCAGCAATTAGAGAAGCGCAACAAGGCGTACCCGCAGCCGTTGCCGCAGTCGCAGAAGCCGAAGCCGGCGTACCCGCAGCGCAAGCTAAAGTCGCCCAAGCCGAAGCCGGAATTCCCCAAGCTGAAGCTAAAGTGAGGGAAGCCGAAGCCGGGATTGCCGCCGCGCAAGCTCAGCTAGCACAAGCGCAAGCTAATCTAGTCAAGACGCAAGCTGATTATAGACGGTACGAAAGCTTGCAGGAAGAAGGTGCGATCGCCCGCCAGCAACTAGAGTCCGCCAAAGCCGCCTACGAAGTAGCCGCCGGCCAAAGCACCGCAGCCCAACAAGGAGTTGCCCAAGCCAGAGCGCGCTTAGCTCAAGCCAAAGAAGGCGTAACCGCAGCCAAAGCAGCAGTAGCCCAAGCTCAAGAAGGAGTAAAACAAGCCCAAGCCCAAGTAGCGCGCGCCCAAGTCGGTGTCGCCAGCGCTCAAGCTAAAGTCGCCCTAGCACAAGAAGGTATCAGCACCGCCGAAGCCAAACTGGCTGCATCAAAGGGCGGATTGCAACAGGCGCAAGCGACGGGGGAACAAACTAAAGTCAGTCGATCGCAGTATGATGCTGCTAAAGCTGCGATCGGACAATCGGAAGCTGCGGTTAAAGACGCTCAACTGCAACTTTCCTACACGAATATTACTGCTCCGGCCGCCGGACAAATCGGCCGCAAATCCGTTGAAGTCGGGCAGCGGGTGCAGCCGGGAACTCCGTTAATGGCGATCGTCAGTAACGATTTGTGGGTAGTTGCCAACTTCAAAGAAACGCAACTGGCAAACATGAAACCAGGCCAAAAAGTAGAAATCAAATTAGATGCTTTTGGTGGTCGCAAGTTTGAGGGTCGTCTCGATAGTTTCTCCCCAGCTTCTGGCGCTCAATTCTCCTTATTGCCTCCCGATAATGCTACGGGCAATTTCACCAAAGTTGTGCAGCGGATTCCGGTAAAAGTTGTGTTCGATCCCGAAAGTATTAAAGGCTATGAATCGCGAATTGCACCGGGGATGTCTGCTACAGTAAATGTTGAACTGAAATAAGGGAAGAACACGGATGTTGACACGGATACACGGATGAGTTTAGAACTCGGGGATTTGATTTTTTTCGGTTGAGTGCGACTTGCATGGGAAATCCCCGACTTCTTGGAGAAGTTTGAGAAGTTTGAGAAGCCGGGGATTTGATTTTTTTGGGTTAAGGGCGAGCGCCCCAAAAAATGCCACAATTGGTAATCATGTCAAGGTCAAAATGCCATGCCAGACCCCGAAAATCGACCCAGAGAATATGATGCCGTTCTCGGCGGTCAAAATCAACCTCCCATAGGTGCAGCAGTCTTAGGAGGCATCCCCGGTGTGAAAAGCCGCTTAGCTTCGACCATACTCTCCGTCAGAATCGCCGCACTTTCTGAAGCGCTGAAATATGGAAACGCAGGGTTAGATTTGGTTGTTAGTGCATTGCAGGATGAATCAATGCAAAAAGGTTGGTTTTTGCGAAGCATTACTGACAGTCATCATATCTATGAAAACCTCAAATTCAAACAAATTTTGTCAATTCCTGCTCATCGCGATCGAGATGGGAAATATGGAACTTTGAGAGCATTGATGATCAAAATCGCCCAGCAATCTGCGGATGTTGCTGCCGATTTCTCTCGCACTAAGAATCCCAACGGGGTTTGGAGTTACGGATGGGCGGTAACTCTGCGATCGCCTTTTATCCTCAGCAGCACTCCCAGAGTCCGGGAAGGTCTTGACTCCTGGTGGGGCAACCGTGCCCCCGATGGCAACCCCGGTGTCTATCACAACGCAACTGGCAGCCCGATCGTACTTGGCACTACGACCCGCTTTGAACCCGGCCAATTAGCTTTACATCCAGGGCCGGCCGGTGAGTATGGCTTGGTGCGCTGGACTGCACCGGAAGCTGGTAATATCTCGATCGCCTCAGTATTCACTGGTCTAAATTTTGTCGGGCCAACAACGACTGATGTCCACATTTTCCACAACAATCAGTCTATCTTCGACAACTTTGTTGAGGGCTTTGGCGATGATAGCGCTGTGCGATACGATCGAAATCTGGCGGTACTTCAGGGCGATACGATCGATTTCGCCGTGGGCTTCGGGAGGAACCGGACGTACTACCACGACACTACCGGACTCGCGCTGACGATCGCGCTGACTGCGCCTTAGCTGCGAGGATCTGATGTTTTCGGTTAAGGGCGATCGCTCTTACAATATCATCCGTGTATTCCGTGCTATCCGTGTCGTGCTGTTGTTCTGTTTTCTCTAATAGACATCTCCAGAAAAGCAAGCTTTGAACAGGCATCCTGCCTGTTCCACAATAATTATTGGAGATGTCTAATAGATATGTTTACGGAATAAATAACCTACCTGCTCCCATATAGTATTGGATATCGATCGCGATTTCTACACGCTTTTCAACACAACGCTCTCGATAATCATATTCGTTAACCCGATCTGGATCGCCAATGGTAATAATTGGAAATGAAGTTGGCTCATTCTCTTCCCGCATCACCTGTTCCATAGAGTCTTCACCCTTTGCATTACGGTTTGCCGTCAATAAAAGCATCTGATTAGATTGAGCGAATCTCCAAACGACTCGATCGTCGCTATTAGATGGTAAGCCAATGTCTTGAAATGTCACTAACCGAATGGGAGTAATATCTAACCACCCTCCTGCCACCAGACTTCCCGAAAGCAAGAGAGCTTGCCGATTCAAATTGTAGTCAGCCAGAATAATCATTGCTTTGTGGCTTCCCGCTGCGCTCTTCGTTCCTGAAGTTTGACTCGCACAGCTTCATATTCAGAGCGAGGAGGAGTTGCCGCGATGCGAGCAAAGCGTTCGCGGTTGCGCTCTTCCCAGTATTGCCGGGTTTCTTCGGCTGATTTCAAAACTTCTTGGTACTCAGCTTCTACCTCTGTCTGGTGCGCCTCAATGTAGGAGAGGGCAGCGCGTAACTGCTCATCCGTAAGGTTAAATACGTCACGAATGAATTTAGGGGGATACTGGGCTTTGAGATGATCTATTACATCATAAAGGGTTATGCGTGTCCCCGCGATCGTAAGCCCCCTTTCTGTGCGGACGATCGTCACTTTTCCATTAGGTTGTGGAGTCATATCCCTAACCCTCCAAAAACTACATCCATATTACCTTTTTATGGGAATTACCCACAGGCTAAGAAACCCGCTTTCTTGGACAATCTTAATTGGGATACGAAATATCTCGAAAGAAACCGGGTTTCTGGGAATTACCCACAAACTAATATCATGAATTTAAAATTATTTGTAAACTGAACAACTCTATGGTAAACTAGAAGATTGTGAATATTAATCAAAAGTAAAGTAACAAGCCCGGAGAAATCAAAATGACACAGCAAACCCTGCACGGAACCAGCCGCAAAAGAAAAAGAACATCCGGTTTTCGCGCCCGAATGCGCACCGTAAACGGTCGATTGGTAATCAAAGCCCGCCGCAGCAAAGGTCGCCACCGCCTCGCAGTCTAGCACTGCATCAAGGTTGAGAAGCCTCAACGATCGCCCTACGCCATGTTGCCCGAGACAAACCGACTCAAGCACCGAAAAGACTTCAGCGCCGTCTACCGCAAGGGAATTCGTCGCAACTCCGCTCATTTGAGCTTAAGAGCTCTGCGTAAACCCAAAAGCGTCGAATTAAGCAAACCGACAGCCGAAAAATCCTTGCAGCCAACTCGCACAGGCATTTCTATCAGCCTGAAAGTTAGCAAGCGCGCTGTAGTCCGCAACCGGATTAAGCGTCAGATTCGGGCAGCTTTGCGACACCTATTGCCCCGATTAAAATTAGGGTGGGATTTAGTAATTGTCGTGCGTCCGATCGCACAACAGTGCAATTATGCAGAAATTCTGCAAGAATTAGAGCAGTTGTTGGTAGAAGCCGAGGTGCTAGATGGGAATTCGAGAGGAAGTGTATTATGAAGGCGGCCCAGCCCCTGCAGACTTGATTATCAACTTACTCCTAGGGCTGACAGTCGTCGGCATCCCCCTCGCAGTAGGAGGAATTGTCCGGGCTCTGTGGCTGCGGTATCGGATCACCAATCGCCGAGTGTCCGTAACTAGCGGTTGGATGGGGGGCGATCGCACAGACGTTATCTACTCAGATATAGTCAAAATCGTCACAGTACCCCGCGGTTTCGGGAGTTACGGAGACATGGTACTCACCATGAAAAATGGCAGCCGCTTGGAACTCAGAGCAATGCCGAAATTTCGAGCCGTGTATGACTACATTAACGAAAAACTGCCCGCAGCCGCTCAAAAAGCAAATGCGGCCCAAGCTAAATAACCGAACCGCTTCGCCCTCAAATCAGGGTGAAGTGAGTGCGAGTATTGGCAAACTCAACAAAAAACCGCTAGCGGGCGGTCGATCGACGGGTAATGTCCTAAGATAGAGACAAAACCCTGAAAATTGAGGCGGCTCGCCTTCAGCGGGTAAAAATAGTTCTCAACAGCAAACATAGAGCAGCTAAATTAACTCAAAGCGAATGGATTTTGGTATCTCGTTTCTCTCCAACAACCTCATGCTGCCGATCCTAGATTTTTTCTACGGGATCGTGCCAAGCTACGGTTTAGCGATCGTAGCACTGACGCTCGTGATTCGCTTTGCTCTTTATCCTCTCAACGCAGGCTCTCTTCGCAATATGCGGCGCATGAAAGTAGCGCAGCCGTTGATGAAAGAGCGAGTAGATCAAATTCAAAAACTCTATAAAGAAAATCCTGCAAAACAGCAGGAGGAAATGAGCAAAGTATACAAAGAATTTGGCAATCCTCTAGCAGGATGCTTCCCCTTGGTGCTGCAAATGCCAGTGCTGTTTGCACTGTTTGCAACCCTACGGGGTTCGCCGTTTTCTGACATAAATTACAGCGTCAACGTTCAAGTTTTGCCGAAAGAACAAATCGAAACTGTTCAACCGCAAGCTTTTGCTACACCGCCCCAAAATATTTACGTCACCGGTACTTTTCATGCTCCACTTGTGGGCGTAATGCCAGGCGGCGACAAAATCGCAGTCGGCGACACAACCAAGATTGAGTTTCAAACCCCAGAGGGCAAACCTCTCAAAGCCTTAGCAGCAGAAAATAAGAGCGAAATCGACTTTGAACCCCGCTGGAAAGTCATCAAAGGCGAAGAAATCGTCAAGGTAGACGAACAGGGCAACATCGTAGCTTTAGCGCCCGGTGAAGCCACAGTTCAAGGCACAATCCCCGGATTGGCTACTAACAAAGGATTCCTGTTTATTGAAGCTCTAGGCCGCGTTGGCGCGATCGACTCAGACGGTACAATCCACTGGGATATTTTGGTGATGATCTTGGGCTTCGGCATCAGTTTGTATATCAACCAAACTCTTTCGGGACAAGCACAAGGACCAAACGACAACCCCCAACAGGCTACAGTCAACAAACTGACGCCAGTCATATTTTCGGGGATGTTTTTGTTCTTCCCACTGCCTGCTGGCGTGTTGATGTATATGCTGATTGCTAACATCTTCCAGACAGTTCAGGCGTTTATTTTGTCGCGAGAACCGCTGCCCGAAAACCTTCAAAAAATAGTAGACGAAGCAGAGGCGAAAACCAAAAAAGATCAGGGGTTAGATGCCATGCCCTTTGAGCCAAAGCGTGCCAAGAAAAAGGCTTGATTTTAACAACAATGAAAGACTCTCAAATGCAGCGCGGACAGAAATGGTTAGAAGAATTGTTACAACTGTCCGCCCTTCCGTCAAAAGTGGTATGCGAACAACAAAAAGATTGTTATTGGATGACAATAGATGAAAGCAATCTGACTGCAGAACAAGTTGCAATTTTAATCGGACCTGAGGGTAATGTAATAGATGCCATTCAGTACCTCTGCAACACGGTTCAGAATATAGGTCAGGAAGTAGAGGAGTCACTTCCTTATACCGTTGAACTCAATGGCTATCGCATCCGCCGCCAAGCCCAATTGCGCTCGATGGCAGAGTACGCAGCAGATCAAGCGCGCTCGACGGGAGTTGAATTTGAACTCAAATCGCTGTCTTCTGCAGAACGCCGTCAAGTCCACAGCTTTTTGAGCGAATGTCAGGACATAGAAACTTACAGTCAAGGACAAGAACCCGATCGGCGTTTGGTAGTCCGCCTGCGCTGACAATAAAAAGAGAAAAAAGGAAAAAGGAAAAAGGAAAAAGCGAAAAATTAGCTATTCCTTTTGACTTTTGACTTGTGCGTTGAGACAAACATAATAAAACGGCGAGAGATTATTATGGAGACAATTTATATCCCTCATCTCCTCACAAAAACAGAGCGGAAAGAGGTGATTGATTTTGAAGAATTTATCCCAGATTTAGAAACTCTTACTCCGGTGCGGGGGCGACTACAAGTGACTCACCAAGGGAATTATCTTGAGGTGAAGGCGAAAGCAGAAACAATAGTTACTCTCACCTGCCACAGATGCTTGAAACAATACAATCACCGTTTGGCACTCAACTCATCTGAACTAATCTGGCTCGAGGAAACAGCAAATCAGACAGATTCAAGCTCAGCAGAAATAGAAGTGGCTTTAGAAGATTTGGTGGAAAATTTGTCGCCTAGCGGCTATTTCTCTCCGGGCGATTGGGTGTACGAGCACATGTGTTTGGAACTGCCGCACAAACAGCTATGCGATGCTCAATGTCCGGGAATAAGTTTAAATGATGCAGAAGAGACAGAAAAGTCAGAATCTGCAGGGGACAGTCGCTGGGCGTCTCTGGCAGCACTAAAACGGCAATTGCCTTAGTCAATAGTCAGAAGTCAATAGTCAGAAGTCATTAGTCATTAGTCATTAGTCAGCAGTCAGCAGTCAGTAGCTAAGAACTAATAACTGTGGAATAAGGACTGAAAAAAAATTACATCGGCTAACATCTAATAACCAATAACTAATAACTAAGGACTAAGGACTAAGGACTAAGGACTAATGACTAATAACCAATGACTAATGACTAATGACTATTTTTAGCGACGAGTTTGAACTGCTGCTGCGATCGCGCTACCCCCTAATTTACATTCCCACACGGGAAGAAGAGCGCGTAGAAGCGGCGATCGCCCAAAGTGCCAAAAAACAAGGTTCTCGCGCCGTATACATCTGGGATTTTGTTGATGGCTACCAAGGCAATCCCAACGATGCTGGTTTTGGCAAGCGCAACCCGCTGCAAGCTTTGGAATTTCTCGAAAAATTGCCCCCCTCCGCGCCGGCAATTTTTATTCTGCGCGACTTTCAGCGGTTTTTGGAAGATGTCTCGATTTCCCGCAAGCTGCGGAATTTGGCGAGACTCCTCAAATCAGTCCCCAAAAATATTGTCATCGTCTCTCCTCTAATTTCCATCCCGGAAGATCTCAGCGAAGTCATGACAGTTTTGGAATTTCCCCTGCCTGCGGCGGCGGAAATCAAAATTGAGGTAGAAAGGCTGTTAGGGGCTACCGGACAAGCCATTGAAGGGCGTTTGCTGGACGAAACAGTGCGCTCCTGTCAAGGCCTGTCGATCGAACGAATCCGCCGAGTTTTGGCAAAGGCGATCGCCACCAGAGGCGAACTCCATCCCGACGACGCGGAACTGATTTTAGAAGAAAAGCGCCAAACAATTCGCCAAACTCAAATTCTGGATTTTTACCCAGCCCGCGAAAATATTTCCGATATCGGCGGTTTGGACAATCTCAAAGAATGGCTGCTGCGGCGCGGCGGTGCTTTTACCGAACGAGCCCGCCAATACGGTTTGCCGCATCCCAGAGGTTTGTTGTTAGTCGGAATTCAAGGAACCGGAAAATCCTTAACAGCAAAGGCGATCGCCCACCACTGGCATTTGCCCTTGCTGCGGTTGGATGTCGGGCGCTTGTTTGCCGGATTAGTCGGAGAATCGGAATCGCGCACCAGGCAAATGATTCAGCTAGCCGAAGCTTTGGCCCCCTGCGTGCTGTGGATTGACGAGATTGACAAAGCTTTTGGGGGATTGGACGGTAAAGGAGATTCCGGGACAACCAGCCGGGTGTTCGGGACTTTTATTACTTGGTTGGCCGAAAAAACTTCCCCGGTGTTTGTAGTAGCAACAGCCAACAACATCCAGTCTTTGCCCCCAGAAATGCTCAGAAAAGGCAGGTTTGACGAAATATTTTTTGTCGGTTTGCCCAGCCAGGAGGAACGGCGGGCGATTTTTGAGGTACATTTGTTGCGGTTGCGATCGCACAGCATCAAAAGTTACGATTTAGAGCGCTTGGCTTACGAAACTCCCGATTTTTCAGGAGCCGAAATCGAGCAAACTTTGATAGAAGCAATGCACATTGGGTTTAGCCAAAATCGAGACTTTACCACAGATGATATTTTAGAATCAGCAAGTCAGATGGTGCCCTTAGCCAGAACGGCTCAAGAACAAATTCAGTTTCTCCAAGATTGGGCCGCTGCTGGAAAAGCTCGCCTTGCTTCTAGATACGGCAGTTTGAGCCGCCGGATTCAAGGGTAAGCTTTGGAAGGAAGAAGGAAGAAGGAAGAAGGAAGAAGGAAGAAGGAAGAAGGAAGAAGGAAGAAGGAAGAAGGAAGAAGGAAGAAGGAAGAAGTAGAAATTTTCCCACTCTCCCACTCTCCCCTCTCCCACTCTTCCCTCCCTCGGACCCCTCTCCCACTCTCCCCCTCTCCCACTCTCCCCTCCCTCGGACCCCTCTCCCACTCTCCCCTCCCTCGGACCCTTCCTTTGGATCTCAAAATCCATCCTTTAAATCCGTTAAATCTTGTACCCGGCTTTGTTGCCGAACTTCCTTCTTCCTTCATTTGCGGTTTTATGAACAGTCTATATAGCATTTTCAAATTTTTAGTGGGTTTTCTGCTAGCGATCGTCCTGATGGCAGGTGCTAGCGTGGCGGCTGCACTTTACTTTGCCGCTAAGCTAACGACTGTGCCAGAAAGACCTGTTTTTCCTAACGACAAAACACCTGTTGAGATTGCAGGCACTGCGCCGAAGTCAACAGCCCAGGCTAGCCCTGTTTCTACATCTAGCGATGCCCCGTCTCCGAAACCGCTGGAACCGGGAGCTTACCGAGCTCTGGTGACTCAGCCGATCGGCTTAATTCTCCGGGATACTGGTAGCCGAGACTCGAACCGCATTGGTGGTGTTGGTTACAAGGAAAAAGTCGTGGTTTTGGAAGAGTCGCCGGATAAAGAGTGGCAGCGAATTCGAGTTGAGGATGGCAATCGCGAAGGTTGGGTCAAAGGCGGCAATACAGAAAAAGTTGAAGGCGAATAGGACTTAGACAAAAAATCTACTCCTCTCATTGTGAGGCCAGCGAAGCAATTGCAGTGTGCAGGTTGTTCACCAACGCCGACTATTTTCCTGGCGTCCGGCGGCGACAAAAGCGGTTGCTATACTTAGAAAATTTTACGAAAATCGGCAATCTCTCAGAAACTTATTGAAAAACATTGATGGTTGCAAGGAGATGACTACCGCAATTTTAGATGGACAACGGTGCGCTTTGTCCGCACTGAAGATTTACTTAAGCTAGAGTATGGGCTGCGCTGTTTCGTAGAGGAAAACTTTCCCTATTCGGCTTACTTCCCTAGCTGCAGAATATGTAGAACGTTATGGATTGCAGTCTGGTTCGGGTATCGTTGCTGAATCTGTGTTCTTGTTGTTGTTGGAAGTAGCAGAATTTTGGTATCAGTATTATTTCTATGAAAGTTCGATCGAGAAATTTCCTGATGGGGGCGATCGCTGTGTTCGACCCAACTCGTGAGAATGTCCCCTATTTACTGCATCTATTTTTAGGAATCATTAACAAACCCCACACTCTTGGCGATCGCATCTCCTAAAACTTCAAGAAACTGTGCCCAAAGAGGTGACTCAGTTGACAGTAAGTTACCACGCCAGAACGGTGAGTACAGTGGAGGAATTCCCACAAGTATATCAGCCAACAACCCGCTGGCGTTAAAAAACCGCACGTCCCCCAGTGGCAAAAAAGCTCGCGCGAGCGAAGCTATCCCGTAGGGAATCCCCCGCTCCACGATCGCAGTCTGCTTTTTTTTTCAAATAGAACTCAAGCATATAAGATAGAGATTGACTCGCGGACAATGTGATTCAGGGTGAATGAGGTGTTAATTGAAACGGGTCCGAGTAATTAACACAACTCAAATTTTATCTCCAACAAACTCAGGGAATACAGGGGATAATGAGCTACGATCGCTCTCGCATCGCATCCAACCCCGACTACATGAAACTTTACCATTAGGCATTGACAATTAAGCGAGAGGATGCTGTAAGCCGTTAGCAGTTAGGTAATGCTTTGGCGCCGGCAAAATCGCTTTGATGATGCGATCGCTGCTTACCAAACCGCACTCCAATATCACGCGGTGAAATGAGCAACTTTACATAAAGTTACCCGCTGGCATAAAACGATATGGTAAGCTTGAGCTTGCTCGCTAAATAAGTCTCTCACCACTACAGGAGCGCATATGCCTTTATTTTCGCAAAAGCAAAATTCTCCTTCGGACAACACCCTAATCAATACTCTCTTAACACTTTATAAGTTAGTCAAATGGGGTTTAAATTTTATTCCAGGGGAATATAATTATAATTATGATTATATTCCCGGCCTGGCTATGACGACCTCGAATGAATTGGCTTGGATTAATCTCTACATACCAGGTCAAGAGCTACCCAGTAAAGAATGGCTCCTGCTAGTCACAAACCAAATAACACTTTTGAATGCGAATAAAGCTCGACATTCTCAGAAAGGCATCGTATCTTTTAGCGTTGGTTTCAGTACAGAAGAAAATTCAGGGGTAGAGCACCCTATAGAAGTATTAAAAAATACTGAACAAGAAGTTGACGCGGCTGATAGTAAGGAAGATTTGAAAAATATTGCTTGGAAAATAGCCTCTGCTGCCAAACAAATTAGGCAAGAGCTTTCTCCTGATGGAGTATCTTTCAGCGTAGGTCGTAGTGAATCAGTAGAAAGTTCGGAAATTGATGAGCAGCTTAGAGAGATAGATGAGCAATTTGCTCAAGCCTACCAATCTAGTGAAACTTCACAGGCATTAGAGTTTAGTATTAGCTCTGACTTGCAAGATACGTCAGGAGAATCGTTTGACTTAGCTTTCAAGGAAATTATTAAAGAAAACATAAAGTTGTTAGATTTAAACAGGGATCAAAGTTCAAATGTAGATTTTTCGACAGCAAGATTTCAAGCTTCTCCCAGCTTGGAGAGTTACAATAGCTTATTTGTAGATATCCCCTTACCCCAGATTAGCAAACGCTTTCAAGAAGATTTGATTTTTGCCTATATGCGAGTTGCTGGGCCAAACCCACTTATGCTCCAGCAGTTATCCGAAACAGATCGACCTTTGCAGGTTACCAACGAAAAATATCAGCAAATAATCGAAAGATTTAAGTTTTCCGACTCACTTGAAGCTGCTCTGCAAGAAGGCCGACTTTATAAAGCCGATTATTCCATGTTAAAAGACATGGAACAGGGGAGTTTCCCAAACCAGGTCACAAAATACCCTGGTGCGCCTTTAGCATTATTTGCGGTTCCCCCAGTTAATAGTTCATCTCGTTCTCTAATCCCAGTAGCTATTCAATGCCAACAACCTTCTGGAAGTGAAAATCCGCCAGTATTTACGCCGCTAGATGGATCCAACTGGATGGTAGCTAAAACTATTGTTAATATGGCAGATAGCAACTACCACGAGTTAGTTAGTCATTTAGGTCGCACTCATTTATTTGTAGAACCTTTTGTTCTAGCTACTAAGCGGAAATTGAAGAATAATTTGATAGAACATCACCCCTTAAGAATTTTGCTAGATCCTCACTTTGAAGGAACTATATTAATCAATTACGGGACTCATAAAAGCTTAATTGCTCCCGGAGGACAAGTAGATGAGCTTCTGGCTAGCACTATTGAGAACGAGCAACTTCTTGCCATTGAAGGAGCAAAAAGCTATCTGCAGAACTTCAATGATGTAATGTTTACCAAAACCTTGACAAGTCACGGTGTCAGCGACAGCCATCAGTTACCTGATTATCCTTATCGAGATGATGGACTGCTGCTTTGGGATGCTATAAAAACCTGGGTTAGTGATTATTTAAAGTTTCACTACCCTAGCGACAAACACATAGTCAATGACAAACAGTTACAACAATGGGCACAGGAATTAGTTTCCGAGCAAGGAGGCCGCTTAAAGAACTTTGGAGAAGATAAATCAGGTGCGATTAAAACACGAGAATATTTAATAGAGGCTGTCTCTAGTGTCATTTTTACGGCAAGTGTTCAGCACGCGGCTGTAAATTTCCCTCAATACGATTTAATGAGCTATGCCCCGGCTTTTCCTTTGGCCCTCTACTCTCCAGCACCTACAAGTGCTGAGGAAAAAGGGAACTTTATGAGTATGCTACCTTCTGTAGACCGCGCCCAAAACCAAATTCAGGTACTTGGTTTACTTGGTGCGGTACATTACACGACGCTAGGTCACTACGACCAAGGATACTTTAAGGATAAACGAGTCCTGCCCTATCTGGAGAAATTTCAAAATAAGCTACAACAGATTGAAGTTGAGATTAACACGAGAAACCTTTCCCGGCTCATGCCTTACGAATTCTTGCTACCTTCAAAGATTCCGCAAAGTATCAATATTTAGCTCTACTTTATTGATTCAGGCAGCGTTACCCAAAGTAGCTGCCTGATAACGTAGACCCCGAAGCGGAAACAAAACACCGCCATTATAACCCCGGTTTCTTTATGCAACCGTTGAACCAGTTTTTCTTAAGTGAGTAAATGCCATGCCTCTTGAAAAAGTACCTAATACTTCCTTGAATTACTACCTGATTGCCTTTGATAAGGATGGTAACGAACGCGATGAAGCTGATGGGAAGAAACTGAGCGAACAAATCTTCTCAGCACTAGCCAATGAGCCAATAACAGATGTATTTCTTATGAGCCACGGGTGGATGGGTGACGTTCCCGCAGCGCGACAGCAGTACAACGAGTGGATTGGCGCAATGGCTAAACAAACAGCCGATATTGAAAAAATCAAAGAGGTGCGATCGGGATTTCGTCCCTTAATGATTGGGCTGCACTGGCCTAGCAAGCCTTGGGGCAATGAAGATTTGACAAGTTCGGTGTCCTTTGACGTGAACGACGAAGATCCACTCGATCAGTTAGTTGATGAATATGCCTCGCGCATCGCTAACACTGAAGCAGCACGCCAAGCCCTGCAAACAATTCTCAGGGCGGCGAGCGAAGACAACACACTTGATAGCTTGCCACCAGAGGTACTGAATGCCTACCAAGTGTTGAACCAAGAGGCGGACTTGGGTAGCGAAGGTGAAGGTGCGGCACCAGGTTCGGATTGGGAAGGTTTCGATCCAGAAGCCATCTATGAAGCGAGTAAAGATGAACCAGTAAGTTTCAGTACCGACAGCAGCTCAATCTGGGATAAGATTTTGGATCCCTTGCGGGTACTGTCTTATTGGAAAATGAAAGAACGCGCTCGCAAAATCGGTGAGAACAGTGGCTTCAACTTGTTAAAAACACTGCAAGAGAATGCTGCTGAAACGGTGCGATTCCACCTGATGGGTCACAGCTTCGGATGCGTTGTTGTCTCTTCCATGCTCAACGGTCCGCAGGGGAAGGGTACGTTAGTCCGCCCTGTGAATTCTCTGGCGTTGGTACAAGGCGCTGTATCGCTCTGGTGTTATTGTTCAAAGATTTCATACGAACGCGATCGCCCCGGTTATTTTAATACAATCATCGCTCAAGGGAAAGTCGCAGGTCCGATCGTGACAACTCACTCGCAGTTCGACTATGCAGTCGGTCGGATGTACCCCCTAGCTGGAAAGACGGCTTTTAGCAGTGTGGACTTTGCCCCCGGTCAATTGCCTAAATATGGCGGAATTGGCAGCTTTGGTCTAGGTGGAGATGACCTCGCAGCGGAAAACATAAATATGCTCCCCTGCGATGCCTCGTATCACTTTAAACCGGGCAAAATTTACAACCTCGAAAGCAGCAAGTTTATTTGTGCGAACCTGGGAGGGCCAACAATGGGTGCCCATTCCGACATTGCCAAGCCGGAAGTCGCCCATGCTGTGTGGTCGGCAGCTTATCCCAGTTAACCGTCAGAGTTAGACCAAATTTATTAGCCTGCGAGAACAGATAGAGACTCAGAAAGCCGCTGTTAAAAAAGCTTGTGGGGTTTCTATCTGATTCACTCAAAACTCAAATTGTGATTATTCGCCCAACCAACAAGGAACCAAAAATATGAACGAAGAAGACTTGCTATTTTTCAATGGGATTAATGGCGCTAGCGGTGATTATTTGCTACCGCCATTGAGCGCCGAGCAATTATCTAAGATTGCCCAAGGCGAAGAATTCGATCCAGACAATCTAGAAGATATCCGGCTAAAAAAGCGGCAAATAGAAGAGCCTGACTTTGCTCCGATAGAGGGAGTAGATCGCAAAAACCTCGCAGAAACAGGTTGGGGGGTAATTTTCGCTTACGATGCCGATCCGGCAATTCGAGAGGCTCTCAGCGAGCTGTTAGACCATCGCAAAAAGGAAGCCATTCAACAGCACGAGAATTACTATAAGGAATACAAAGGTCCCCAAGGCTATCGTTACGACAAGGCAAAAAATCAGTACGAGTCAAAAAAGAATTTCTTGGCACGTCAGGGAGTAGGGCCAGGTCCAGCCGATCCGGACAAAATGCCCTATTACCTGCTGATTGTTGGAGATCCAGCAACAATTCCCTATCGCTTTCAGTCCCAGCTCAGCGTTCAGTACGCAGTGGGTCGCATCTACTTTGATACGCTACAGGAATACAGGCAGTACGCTCACAGTGTAGTAGAAGCTGAAACTAGCAGCAATTTATCCCTATCCCGTAGCGCGGCCTTTTTCGGTGTGTGCAACCCAGGAGACGCTGCCACTAATCTCAGCACTCAAGACCTCATTCAGCCCTTATCTGAATGGGTTGTCGAGGAACATCCCGACTGGGATGTGAAAACGATTCTCAAAGAAGAAGCAACCAAAGCCCGCTTGGGGCAATTGCTAGGAGGCACTGAAACACCTAGTTTGCTTTTCACTGCCAGTCACGGCATGGGCTTTCCCAATGGCGATCCGCGTCAGTTGCCCCACCAAGGCGCACTGCTGTGCCAAGACTGGCCGGGTCGCGAATGGGGACGAAAGCCGATCCCGGAAGATTTTTACTTTTCTGGGGACGATATTGGCGAACAAGCGGAGGTTTTAGGAATGATTGCTTTTCATTTTGCCTGCTATGGTGCTGGCTGTCCCCAAAAGGATGAATTCGACGGTCACTCTAAATTTCTTTCCGAACGACCCGATATTGCGCCGTATCCCTTTCTTGCCCGCTTGCCGCAGAAACTTCTGAGTCATCCCAATGGAGGTGCCCTGGCTGTCATTGGTCATGTCGATCGAGCTTGGGGCTGTTCTTTCTCTAGTTCAGATATTCGCGGTTCAAGTGCCGACAAACGGCAGATAGCAGTTTTTCAAAGTAGCGTGAAGCGTCTGCTGGAAGGGCATCCAGTAGGATCGGCAGTGGAGTATTTTGACGAGCGCTATGCCGAAATCTCCTCCGACCTCAGCTCTGAGCTAGAAGAGATTAAGTTTGGCGCGGTTCCCAATAATCAGAGTTTGGCTGGGATGTGGACAGCTAACAATGACGCCCGCAATTATGCGATTATCGGCGATCCAGCAGTGCGGCTAGTGGTCAGTAGTAGTAAAGATGCCAGTACCACTCGCCGCACTTGTGAACCACCTGTACTTTTCCGTTCTGCCCAGTCGGGACAGGGTTCGGCTGAGGAAACTCCAGAGCAAGTTGTTGATGAAGCTGCTCTGAAGCAAGTTCAGACGCAACTATTATCATCATTAGAGAAATTTGTCGATACCGTCCAAAAAGCTCCAGCTAATAACACCGAAAGCCTGCAAACAGCAACGTCAATAGCCACTGAGCTCTTGAATATGTTGAAGGGATTGAGTTAATAGCGATCGCCCTTAAGTGAACGGCTGCCGGGACTTTTCCCGCGCAGCTTTTAGGTTGTTAGGGAGGGTGGAACAGCAGACTGCCGTCCTGGTTTTGGTTCGCATAGTGCTACTTGGGTATATGAAGCTGAGTCTAAGATATGGAGTATACGAGTGATTTACGATCTATGTACAATCCAGTCACAAATTCTCAAGCTACCAGCACCGCGACCAGAACTTTTGCTGTTTCAAAGGTATCTCCCACAACAACCCCCTTGCCTGAAATTCCTTACTATGAAGCAGTTGCAGAGTTTTTAAGTAGACCGATCGAGGCTTGTTCTCGATATCGCGGGCAGTTGGTGGAGAGTGTTGATTCGTATCATCCACTCATTGGCGCACTACATACAGCTTTTGCCTTTCATCATCCAATTTGCCTTTCCCCTGACATAATTTGGCTAACCTTAACACAGGGACTAGCACAGCACATTAACATGAATGCCGAAGAACTTCGTCATCACTTTGTGCAGCATTCGGGAAAGTTGAAGATTAAGGTTCGCCGTGATGACTTTGTGAAGGGTTCGGCTGACAACCCTTGGGCAGAAGTTTTTGGGGAATTTTCCGAACAAATTCACCAACATATTGGCAAAGCACACGAGTTAATTGTGGCTAACTTCTCAACCACAGGCCCTATTGAACGTGCTGCCTCGGAAGTCGTATTGCTAGATGCAATGCAGTCTTACTGTCAGTACGAGGTAATCAGCTTGTGTGGTATACCTACGATTAAGTTGGAGGGAACGGTAGAGGATTGGCGTTCTATGGCACAGAGGGTGGAAGAGTTTGCTCGCTTTGGTTTGGAGTGGTGGGTTGAGCCGTTACGACCGATTCTAAAGGAATTTGTAGCGGCCGCTGAAGGCAGTGTTAGTACCGAGTTTTGGGATTCCATTTACAAGTACCAAGGACCTGAGGGAAGTGGCTCGCCCTATATTACTGGATGGGTTGCTAAACTATTCCCCTACATTTTGAATAATCAAACATCAAAGTGGGAACGAATGTTTGAAGGCAAAACTCCTGAACCACCATATCTACGCAATCCCTGGTTAAATTCTGATCTGTCACCAGCTATAGAAGCACGGGGTGCTTTTCCCAACCTGCCGTCTAAGGCTCCATTCAAGTGGAATTACCTCGGGAATGTCTACGAAATGGAGTTTGTTGCTGGATTAATTGGTGTCAGTCAAGAACCAGAATCTCTGTGTCTGCGACCAGAAATTGGCTGGGTAGTAATGGAAGCAGAAAGGGAGGCATTCCCGACGAAGTGAATAAAGTATTTGTAGGGTGTGTCTCCACGCACCCTACAAATGCTGCTACAGGTGAGCGGAAATAAGCCAACCATTTTAAATACCCACAACCCTTACGGAATTAGCTATTGTCATTCTAGAGATGTCTATTGTTATAGGGCGATCGCAACAGAAGACTTGGGTCCTCGTTTAGGTCTGACGCTTCCTACTTTTTTGGTAAATTACTAGCAGTGCCAATACCATCACAAACGTGACGTTCTTCAGGCATAAGTTCGGAATCAGGATTATTGAGATAGTCACGTACCCAAGTGCAACCCCGCACCATCAGCTCATCTAATCCTTCAACCGGCCACAACTTAACCGTTCCATCTTCACCACTCGTAGCTAGAAGCTTGCCATCGAGACTAAAACCGACGCTCTTGACCTCCCCTTGATGACTTTTGAATACAGCTACCTCTTGACCGGCTACATCCCACAGACGAGCAGTTGAATCAGCTCCAGCACTCGCTAGCAGCTTACCATCGTTACTCCAACGGAGTTTCAGAACCGCACCTATATGACCTTTTAATTCATTTAATTGATTACCTGACAAATCCCACAAACGGATAGTGCGATCGCTACTAGCTGTAGCCAGTTTTTGACCGTCATTGCTCCAAATGACGCTGTTGATCCAGTCGCTATGCGCGCGGAATTCTCTTACCTTCTGACCAGATAAATTCCACAAGCGAACTATGCGATCTGCTCCTGCGGTAGCTAAAAGTTTGCCATCCGGGCTAAAACTTACACTCAGGACGGCTCCTTTATGACCTTTTAATTCTCTTAATTGCTTACCAGACAAATCCCACAAGCGAGCAGTGCCATCGTTTCCTGATGTAGCTAAAAATTTACCATCCGGGCTAAAGCTCAGACTCAAAACACCACCTTTATGACCCTTGAATTCTTTCCGTTGCTTACCAAATAAATTCCACAAGCGAGCTGTGCCATCCTGTCCTGATGTAGCCAAAAGTTTGCCATTCGCGCTAAAAATTACCTTCCAAATTGTACCTTTATGACCTTTGAATTCCTCCAACTGCTCGCCTGATAAATAATCCCACAGGCGGACAGTGCCATCAGCTCCCGCAGTCGCTAGGCTCTCGCCATCCGGGCTAAAACTGACACTCCACACTTCCCCTTTGTGCCCTTTAAACTCAGTTAGCGGCGGGCGATATTGCAAATCCCACAAGCGGACAGTGTTGTCGTATCCCGCACTTGCCAAAAGCTTGCCATTTGGGCTGAAAATAACACTCCTAACTGAGTCGTTATGCCCTTTAAATTCCTTCAAGATTTTTCCATTCAAATCCCACAAGCGAACAACCCCGTCCTTTGAACCAGTGGCAAGGTTCTGACCATCCGGACTAAAAGTGACGCTAAACACCCAGTCTTTATGTCCTGAAAATTCTCTCAACTCTTTTCCGTTCAAATCCCACAACTTGACAGTGCTGTCCATAGAGGCAGTGGCAAGTTTTTGACCATTGGGACTAAAACTAACACTAAATACCGTATCTTTATGCCCTTTAAATTCGCTTAATAGTTTTCCGTTCAAATCCCACAACTTGGCGGTGCGGTCTCCAGAACCAGTAGCGATAGTCTTACCATCAGGGCTAAAACTGATGCCCCACACTTTTTTATTCTTACTGGTATTATGGGTCGAAAATTCTTTTAATAATTTGCCCTCCCAACTCCATAAGCGAACCATGCCATCTCCAGAACCAGTGGCGATAGTCTTACCATTAGGGCTGAAAGTGATGTTAAATACCCCCTCCTTCTGCTTAGGAAATTCCCTGATTAGTTTTCCCTTCAAATCCCACAATTTTGTAGTCCCATCTTCACCACCAGTCGCCAGTAGCCGACCATCCGGGCTAAAGTATATATTCCTCACACGCTCTTCACTCATCACTCCAAATTTAATTAGTTCTTTGCCATGTAAATCTGACAAACGAACTGTGCCATCAACTCCAGCACTTGCCAGCATCTTACCGTCTGGGCTAAAACTGACATCCGTAACAGAGCCTTCATACCCTTCTAGGCGATTGATTTCTCTGATTTCAGAAGTTACTTTGTGCAGCCTGCCCATTACTTTATTCGTTAAGGTTGTTTGTGGCAGCCACAGTTGCTTAACTTCTTTGACAGCTTGTAAACTTCCTATTAATGCCTCTAATGGATCCACTTCCAACTTAGCTTCTGAGGAAGTACTTAATGCCTGAATTCGCTCAAATTCTGCTTGCCGCCACTGATATCCAGCAAAGATAGCAAATCCAGCAAAGACAAAAGCTGAGCTGACAGCGGCGAAAAGCAGGCGATATCTGCGTTGTTTTTCTTGCCGGCGGATGCGATCGCGCAATTCCAAACAAGCCAAGACATATTCTGCTTCTTCTTGATTGAGATGAACAAATTTGGGGTGTTTCAACAACACTTGTGCATCTTCTAATCTTCCCCCCTGATGTATTAAATAGCTGTTTTTGTCTGGCTGCTCCCGGTGCTGGTGCCAATCTTCTGCCGCCTGATTTATGTTTTCTCGCAGTTGCAAGTCGTTGCGGTTCTGGCTCAACCATTCCTGCAACGTTGGCCAATAGCGGATTAAAGCTTCATGGGCGACTTCTACTTCTTCCTTCCCTGTAGTTTCATTCCGACTGGTGACGACTAGCCGTACCCCTTCACCAGCTAGTTGCTGTACCAACTTCTTAGTCTCTGCCAGATTGCTCCCACTGGGCACGAGATCCTCTAACTCCACTCGCTGGCGGGTGTCCCGTCGCTTCTCTCCCTGTATGGCATTCTTATCCAGGCGAGTTAAGCGCAAGAAAATATTCTGGATTTGCTCTTGTTTCTGAGCTGGTAGGCTATTGTAAAAGTCATCAGCAGTTTTAGCGATCGCCTGCTGGACTTTACCAATCGCTTGGTACTCCTCACCGCACAGCCAGCGTCCCCGCCGTCGCTTCCACAGCTCCTGCAACGCATATTGCAGCAGTGGCATTGCCCCTGGCTCTCCTTGCACATCATTGAGAATCGAGTGGCTCAAGCCAGCTTCAAAGCGCAACCCTCCCCTGTCGGCCTGCATCTTCATAGCTGTGATCAGTTCCGCAGGTTCCATCGGCCCAACCAATTTTTGTCGGGTTTCAATCCGCTTTCTCAGTGGGGGGTAGAAGGTACACTCTCCTAAAAAGTCCGCCCGCATCGTGATGACAACTTTTTGGCATTCGGCAAGGTGAAACAATTTGTCTATAAATTCTTGCCGATTGGCTTTATCCTCGCAGAGGGTGAACAATTCCTCAAATTGGTCTACCACCAATATTGAATGCTGTTGGGATACGTTTAACAGTATTTCTAATTGTTTCAGCGGCTCGTTGCTCGGTGTGATGCGAACCGACTGTAGGCTTGGCTCCTGCTCTTTAAGCTTAGGAATCAGTCCAGCTAGTACCACCGATGATTTGCCACTGCCGGAAGTGCCGATAACAGCTAAGAAATTATCCTTCGCCAGTTCCTTTTGTAAATCTCTAATCAGCTCATCGCGCCCAAAAAAGAACTTGTGGTATTGTTCCTCGGCAAAGGATGATAGACCGGGAAAAGGACACTCCGCCTTGTATGCTGGTGGTTCTTTGCCCAAAGCGGAGAGAGCATCAAAGCTAATTTCCAGGACTTGATCGCACAGGTTATCGATCTCTACTATTGCCTGCTGGCGCTGTTCGCGCGCTGTGCGTGATTCGGCTCCCTGGGTATATTTGAGGATCTCTACCTGCGTTTTAAACCTCTGCTTGAGTACGTCGGCATTAGGGGCGCGTTCTGCCAGGAGTTTGCTCAGCTTTTCAATGCCATACTCGATTTCCTCGTCGGTTAACTCCCGATCGTTGAGGCGATCGCTAAATAAGGGACGCCCACCTAAGCGACTGAACAGAGCCGGGACAGCAATATCGTGGCGCTTGGACAGTCCGGCTGTTGCCTCTTGTAGGGCTGTATCTACCTCTCCGGACTCTCTGAGTCGTCGATAAAAGTTCTGCCCTAAAGCCAAGCCTGTCTCTACGCTCACTTTGCGGGTCATTGCTACTACAGCAGGCATCCCCAAATTTCTGACCAATCTTTGGCCTAATCCACCTAATCCTGCTTCGGCTCTGGGGTCGGCACTCTCGCAAGTACACAGAAAGGTAAAGTGAGGTAAGCTCCTTTGATGATTACCGATGTTTTTGAGTTCTGAGAGTAATTCTTCTCCTGTAATTGGCTGAACTTGGTTATCGGCTTTTGCCCAGTACAGAACTGTTTCTCCGTTATCCATCAGCTTGCCGTGGGCGACAAAATGCAGCAACGTGTATGGCTTCTTGGCGTTAGTCAGTTGCTTAGATAGTTCTTGTAGGGTTGGGGGTCCGATCGCCCCTGCAACATCATTTGCCAAAACTTCGTAGGGAATTTCACCAAGCGCTTCCTTGACTCCAGATAAGACAGCTTCAACGTCAAAAGGTGCTAATTGAAACTTACCGATATTAGAGGGACTCGCTACCAGCACCAGTGCCCGCAAGTCACGTCGTCCAATGGGGGGAAAGCGGCGATCGATAATGGTGGGAATGTACAGGGAAAAGGGAACGCGCTGGTTGCGGGCTAAAAGATGCCACTCCCCGTCGGCATCAATCGGAGCACACAGCCTTTCCCAATGCAAGGTTTTGAGGGAGTCATTGTCACCCGCTTCGATCGAGAGCAAAATTCGTAACAGCGAGTCCTGACTGCTCTTGGATAGGGCACGAACAAAGGTGTCGTACACAGCCCCTCGAAACAAAGCTTTGCCCAGTAGGGTGCCGTATTCCCTCTCGTTTTCTTGCTGTTGAGTGAGTTTGTTCAAGTCCTCCTGACTTAGCTGGAGAGTCTCTTTTGAATGGATGGTTAGTCCGTCCGGTTGCTTGCACCTGACAACAATGGGCCAGCTACTATCGCCTGATTTGCTCTGAATGGTAATCTCGAACTCAAAGACGTTCATGCGTCATGTCCTCTCATTATTTCTCGCTCTGCATATATCGGACTACGAATTATTTATCGTTATTAACGACTAATTAAAAATTAAATATTAAACTTGCATAACCTAATCAGGTAAAGGCATAAGAACATATCTACTGAAGTACATTGAGGATTTATTTGTTAATAAAAACCTACTTCTGTTTCAAGTTTAACAGGAGTTACCCAGTTAAATAGAAGATGCAGTAAAATGAAAGAATGAATCTCTTGAAATACATCGCTATTGAATACATCGACTTCCTGATTGCGACGCAAAAGGCATATAGCTGTTGTGAAGCAGACCGCGTTCAACCGGCAACGGGGTCTGCGGCGGCACACTATACCCTTAACCATAACTGTGAAGTACCCGCCGCTAATTTGCTGGGGAAGGAATGTCTAGGAATGGGGGTATTCAGTTCCTGCATGGAATGGAAACACGGTTTGATTCTTGCTAGTGCTATTGGTGGTATGGAAAGTCGGAAGTCGGGTTGCTCCAGGAAACTATGAAATCTAGTAAAGTCTCGGAATTTTACCCCCTGCGGTAATTTTATGACCATTACCTTTGGGTTGATTGGGCTACGCTTTAAAGCCCCCTGTTTGGCTTTGTCGTTTCAGCTATAGACCGATCGTGTGGCAGCTAATATTGAACAGTTGACTGGCTTCATTAATCTTGAAGCTATCGAGCTTTATAGCGAGTATAACCTTCTGGCAAAAATCTTAACTGTAGGGCTTGGGCATGAGTTGTGCGATCGTGCTTGGCAATTGGGACTACTTACTGTTTATGCCCCAACCGCCGGTCGCGGTTGCTGCACATATTTATCACAAAAAGTCAAGTTAATTTTTTTTACGAGATTTGGGATTGCAGTTTGAGGCGCACAGACGGTGGGTGCGAGCTCCTCTGCCAAATCCTGAATTTTACATAAAATCCCAGCGGACAAAAGGTTTCAAGAGCTAAAACTCAACAGAAAAACTAGAAGATACATAATATTAACTTATGCTATTAATGAGAGTATGTGAAGAAAAGTAGCAATATTTTAAGGTTAGTTGCAAAACGCAGGCTGTTTTCACCCCAGCAGAGGCAAGAATGGTAGCTTTGATCGCAAGATGTAAGTTTTCAGCTTAACAGCTACCAACAATAAAAAATATGTACGACAAACGTCCAGATCGAGATTTGGCGAGTGCTGCTGTAACCGCGGCTCTGGGAGCTGGGGTCGTTACCTCTTTTGCGGTTAGCAGAGGGCAAAACCCGCTGGTAGCCATCGGCATTACTGTTTTTGCAGCGGGAGTAGCTGTAATTTGCGATCGGTTCGGCTTAATTTAAGTTAATGTCCCCTTTTTACGAACAGTTAACCAATAAAATCCCCGCCCTATTTGCAACTAGCAAAGGTGGGGATTTTCAATCGAGCGTCAATAAGTTAGTTGGCGATCGCACGGGTGCGTCGAAACCGGGTTTTTTCACGAAAAGACGTGTTCGGAACCCCAGATCGGGTAAAAAACCCGGTTTCTTGGGTCGGAATGCCTCAATCCTGTAAATAATATTTTTACATATAAAAAAATAAAATCTTAGCCAAGAATACCTAAAAGCCGATCGTTTTTCCGCCATCAAGGCTAAGATGTGGCTGCAAACTTTTTTCCTGACATTCGCGTCTCTATAAACAGCGATGCTATCTTGGTTGTTACCTGTAATTACTTTTGAAGGCAAATTTTTTTCAAAGGGGTGCTGGGCGCAAACAGGTAAAACTTAGCCTTGATAGATACTTAGCAACCCAAATCTGAGCTTTGGGAGTTTGTCCTGATACCCCACCCACAATTTCACAGTAAAAAGCTATGGAAACCCTCGCCTACCTCGAACTTGCTCTTGTTTGCGAAGCACCCGCAGAGTCGAAAATTTTTGATGGGCCTCAGCGGCAAAACCTGTCGAGCCAGACTTATGTCCGTTTGCTGTCTTTGGCTTTGATGCTGTCGGTTTGGAGTGCAGCCGGTTCGGCTTTTGCTCAAATAGATCCGGGAAATCCAAATTTGCGATCCGTTCAAGACAGGTTGCGGGATCTCGGCTATTTTCCCAGAGCTTCCACCGGTCAGCTCGGCCCGGTTACTAAACAAGCTCTGACTAACTTTCAGCGAGACTATCAACTGTCGCTGACTGGCCGGCCGGATCGAGCTACTGTGATAGCACTCAACAGTTTTGCCACAGATAGCGATCGGCCTTCTAAAACTATTTATACAAGTTATCGGGAGCTGCGTTTTGGAGACGCGGGTGCAGATGTTTCGGCTCTCCAGCGCAGGTTGCAGCAGCTAGGCTACTTCAAAGCACATCCCACAGGGAATTTTCGCCAAGTTACTCTCAATGCGGTGAGAGACTTCCAGCGAATTAATCGACTGCGGGTGACAGGAGTTGCTGACAGGGAAACTTTAGCTTTGCTGTTTGGATCCACCAGGCCGGTTCCCCCCGTTACACCTCCTGGGAATATTTCGGGGAATGGCGGTTGTAAGGGGTTGCGGTTCGGGGACAGAGGAGCGACGGTAGACTTGATCCAGCGGCAGTTAAAAGCTTTGGGCTATTTTCAAGGCCGCGTTGACGGCAAGTTTCGGGAACGCACTCTCTACGCTGTGACTCGTTTTCAGCAAGATTACAATCTCATTTCTGACGGCTGCGCTGACACTGCTACTTTGACTGCTATCGATGCTCAGATGAGGAAACCTAAAATTACCTCATCGACTGGGGAAAAGGACCAGCAGAGTAATGCCGGAGATTTTCTGGAGTTGGGCGACAGAGGCCGACAAGTAGAACTTGTGCAGCGGCGGCTGCAACAATTGGGTTATTACAGGAGCCAGATTCACGGTTGGTTCGATAGACCAACTCAAGCAGCTTTGATCCGGTTTCAGAAAGATAGCGGGCTGTTCGGGAGTGGGAGGGTCGATACCAGCACTCTATCGGCTTTGCGACAAGGCAACAGGCCGGCTGCACAGCCGTTACCGCCGCTCGCTGGGGGTCTGCGACGGGGTGATACTGGGCCGGCTGTCCGACAACTTCAGTCTTCGCTCATCAGTCTGGGCAAAAACCCCGGCCCGGTAAACGGAGTATTTGGATCTGAGACCGAGTTGGCGGTGCTGTCGTTTCAGCAGGAAAACAATTTGTCACCGGCGACGGGTATTGCCACTCCGGCGACTTTAGCCCAGATCGAAAACCGATTAGCTGGGCGGTTAGCTGTTCCTGCTGTTCCAATTAGCAGCAGTTTCAACTCTCGATCGAGCATTCAGCAATTACAAAGGCGACTGCAAGACCTCGGTTTTTACACAGGTCCCATCGGCGGAGTTTTCGATGCTGCGACGAGAGACGCCCTCGATCGAGCTCAGCGCAGTTACGGGGTCAGCAGCGACGATTTGTTGAGCCAAACTTGAGACCAGGGAACTTTGCTGCCGCTGCATCAAAGAAATCGGGTTTCTGGTTTCTGACTGATTCCTGAAATGATTTATTTTGCTGAAGAAACCCGGTTTCGGCGTAACTGCTAATTGCGCTTCGGTCACGGATTTTTGTTAAAACTTGTAACAAGCAGTACAAAAAATGCGAAAATAGTGTATTTTCACTCGATTGACTCCAGGGCGCTGCTGCCGTTCTGGGCGATCGACCTCGGACAAGACCAATTGCTGGAAACCAAAGACGGCCATCCCATCCGCAAAGCTTCGTGGCAAACCGTATGAATGGTTAGCTGGCAGTCTAGCAGGTGCAACCCAGACTTTTCAGCTTGCTTCATGCCAATTTTCAGAATCGAGTCGTTGTTAAATTCGATCGTTCTGTTGCACTGAACGCAGACTAGGTGGTGATGGTGGTGCGGGTAGGGCTGGTTTATTTCATAGTGTTTGTGACCTTCGGCTAGTTCGAGTTCGCGGAGGAGGCTCATCCTTGCCATTAACTTTAAAGTTCGGTAAATGGTGGATAAGCTAATGTTTTCTCCGCGATTTTTCAACAAAGTGTACAAATCCTCGGCACTCAGGTGGTTGCCTTTGGGGAGGTTCTGAAACACGTGCAAAATGGTTTCCCGTTGGGGAGTCATCCGCCAGCCTTTGTCATTGAGTTCGGATTTGAACGAGGACGCGGTATAAAGTGCCATAGTGACCCTCTCAAGAAAGTCTGCCTATTGACAATCATACACAACGATCGAGATATTTTGCAAATATCGCAGCTTATTGAAAAAAGATTGAGGAAAAAAATTGGTTTTTGATGTTTTTTGACTTTTAACAAGCTTTATGCATTGATGCAGAGGACAGAGAAGTGGTCCAGAAGTAAATATTGTTACTTCTGCCAAATGTCTCCTGCCTTCTGCATAAGCGCGGAATGCCTCGCTCCGTGATTGATGGCGCTGACGGATCAGCCAAATTTAAGTCAGGTAAGAGACTCTAGATAGTCGCGGACGCGGTTGCGACGCTTAGGTTGGCGGAGTTTTTGCAAAGCTTTAGCTTCAATTTGGCGGACTCGCTCGCGTGACAAGTCGAGGGCGCGACCGATTTCGGCCAGCGAGTAGGGGTGTCCGTCGCCCAACCCAAAGCGCATCAGAATTACATCTCGCTCGCGGCTGGTCAAATCTGCCAGCAGTTGCTGCAAGTCGCGGTGCAAAGCTTCTCGCATCAGCATTTCTTCTGGCGATACGCAGTCGGTTTCGAGCAAGTCGCCCAACTCTGTATCTTTTTCGTTGCCGACTTTAGTTTCTAGAGAAACAGACCGGGGGACTCGCAGCAAAACTTCTCGGACTTGGGGCGCCGTCATGTCCAACTCGACCGCGATGTCTTCGATAGTGGCTGTGCGACCTTTTTCTTGAGAAATTTTGCGCTGGGCTTTTTTGATTTTGTTAAGTTTTTCGGTGATGTGAACCGGGAGGCGGATGGTGCGGCTTTGAGTAGCTATCGCGCGCGTAATTCCCTGCCGAATCCACCAGTAGGCATAGGTGCTAAACCGATAGCCCCGCGTCGGATCAAACTTTTCTACGGCTCGCTCGAGTCCGAGAGTACCTTCTTGTATTAAATCGAGCAATTCTAAACCGCGATTTTGATATTTTTTCGCCACCGAAACCACCAGGCGCAGGTTTGCCTTAATCATGTGGTCTTTAGCTTCCACGCCTTCAGCTTGAATTCTTTCTATCGTCTCTACCGTCATTTCTGCTAACTCAGCCCACTGGCGCTTGCCTTCGGACATAATTCGCTTGAGTTCGGGCACGTCGCCGACGCCGGCGGTTAATGCCCAGCGTTCCAGGGAAGGTTTATGTCCTAACTGTGCCGCCAAGCGATCGCGCACGTCAATTAAATGCACGAAGCGCCCAATTAGCCCTTCTTCCTGGGAGGCGACGGTGTTGCGCAATTCCAGCAATTTGATATAGCGCTGAACTTTTTGAGCTTCCGAGACTTCTTCGTCTCTACCCAATAGACGAACCCGACCGATTTCTTGTAGGTACAGGCGAACTAAGTCTGTAGTGCGACGGCTCGCATTTTTTTGCAATTTGGCTGCTTGGTCTGCATCCTCTGTTTCTGCTGGGTCTTGATCGATGAGTTCGTCTCCAGCTTCTTCAGCATCTTCATCCAACACATCATCTTGCAAGGGATTGACTCGCAGTTGTTCGTCGAATTCAGCTTCAGCGTAAAAAGAGGTGGCTGGCATAGTAATTTCTCAGTTGCTCCGGGTGAAAAGATGCTACGCTTAGCGGTTATTGATAATTATGATGCCCACTTTGTTAAGAGGAAGCATCACCGCTTTTTGTTTCTTTACTAACTTTCCAGACTTGGATGCTGTTGTTCGATCGAACTTTGGCGGTCCCACTTGTTTTACCAAGATTCTGGAAAACGCTAAGAACTTTCTGATGTAACAGGTTGACGGCCCGAAAAGTGCGTTGTACTTCTTTGTTTATGTAGCAAGTATAGACACAGACTGGCTAGAAACAAGTGACGTTCGTCAGAAGCTAAGTTAATCTTCATCACATATAAGCTGGTTCCCGATCACTTCGGAAAATTCGAGAGTTTTTTAATAAAATTTAATAAAACTTTATATAACTCGGCGCTCTTGATTAAATACCCGCTCAGTGAGCACAGAAGTTTAATCTTTTACAGGATATGAGCTGAGCGAGTTGGTACAGTCAGCAGTACCGAGTTATTGGCGCTCGGCAAAAACCGGGTTTCTTAACAAAACTTTTGGATTAAAACCTAAAAGTTTGAGGAAGACACCCGGTTTCTGGATGTCTTTTGCCTAAGTCGCGAATTTGAGGGGGCGATCGGCTGATAATTTTTTTGCTGTTGGCTGCTGCTTCCGGGTTAACCTCATCCAATAACAATAACATCAAAAACCTGTTTTTTTGCACCGCGCCTGCAACAGCGCTCAAATTAAAATTGCTAAGTAGGCCAGGGAAAAAAACCATAGTATCTTGTAGGGGCCGGTTTAGCTAAGATCCCAAATACCAGGGAGTAGACGGCTGCAAAACCCGCTCTCCCTATATGGACTGTGGACTGTTGACTGTGGACTGTTATGTTAAGTTGTAGCCACCTACTTAGCGCGGGTAAAGTTTCATCAGTTCCCTTACCTGTTCGGCGTGATAAGAACTGCGAGTTAAGGGAGAAGCGACAACTTGCAAGAATCCCAAAGATTCGCCGAACTTTGTCCAAGCATCAAATTGTTCCGGAGGCACAAAGTTTTCTACATTCAAGTGCTTTTGAGTCGGTTGCAGGTACTGTCCAATGGTTAAAATATCGCAGCCGACAGCCCGCAAGTCTTGCATCGCCTCCCGAATTTCGGCGTCTGTTTCTCCGAGCCCTACCATGATGCCGGATTTGGTGTAAACCCCAGGTGCGAGGAAGCGGCTTCGCTGCAATAGTTCCAAGGTGCGATCGTACTTTCCTTGCGGCCGCACCTTGCGGTAAAGTCGCTTTACGGTTTCGGTATTGTGGTTGAGTACCTCTGGGCGGGCTGCCAGAATAATTTCTAAAGCTTGCCAGTTACCGCACAAGTCGGGAATCAAAACTTCTATAGTTGTGTCCGGCATCGCACAGCGCACCGCTTGAATGCACTCGACAAACTGAGACGCGCCCCCATCCGGCAAATCGTCCCGGTTGACAGAGGTAATCACGACGTGGTTGAGTTTTAGCCGCTGCACCGCCTGCGCCAATCTTTGGGGTTCCGTCGGATCTAAAGGTTGGGGCTTTTTCTCAAAATCGATGTCGCAGTAAGGACAGGCGCGGGTACAAGCCGGGCCCATAATCAAAAATGTGGCAGTACCTGCATTGAAGCATTCGCCGATGTTCGGACACGAAGCTTCTTCGCAAACCGTATTCAGGGCTAAATCGCGCAAAATTTCTTTGACGTTGCCGACGCGCTCCCACTGGGGGGCTTTTACTCGCAACCACTGGGGCTTAACTGTCACGTCTGTCTCCGCCTGAGTAGTGTTTTACAAATCATTATATAGGAGCTTGCTCAATTTTCACTTTAATGTGATAAGCTAAAAATCTATTGACTAAATCCGGGATGTAGCGCAGCTTGGTAGCGCACCTCGTTCGGGACGAGGGGGTCGCAGGTTCAAATCCTGTCATCCCGATTTTAAAATTAAATTGGATATTCCGCAGGCAGTTAGTTTGTTGTGGGCGATCGTCCGGCTGTCTATATTTGTGGTACGCATAAATTGGTCGATGGGGCAATTCCCTACGGGATAGCTGCGCTTCACGGGCGTGTTAATTCCCCCTTGCTAAAAAATCAACTGTAGCCGCTGTTTTAGCAAAGGGAATTAGAGAATCAAACGTAAATAATCACAGCAGCAATAGAGAGTAGAGAACAAGTCTGTGCCTTCTGGCTCTGTGAGGATTTGGGACTGTGTTCACTGATACGTACTTGCTCAATACTGAGAAATTTGACCTGGGTTTGAAACCCGAAGTAACTATTTATACTGCTATAATTGTTAAATACAAGTTTGTTAAGATTTACATCTTGAGATAGATGTATTAATAGCTGAATGAGGTTATAATTGTAGATAGGTTGTAGCCGTTCTAAAATTAACCCAAAAACCGGAGGATATTCCAATGCAAAGAAGTGGCAAAGCCTTCGGCTCCTGCTCTCGCTGCGAAACAGTACCCGAAAAAATAGAGGACAGGGGAGGTCTATACCTGTGGTTTCCAGTATCGCACACGCTGAACAAGGTTATTTCTGCACTGACCAAGGCTAAACTTGAATTCCGGTTTTTAGAAGAGAGCAAGTGTTTGTACATTATGCTTGAGGCAATAGCCAAAGAAAAGTTTAGCGCCCTAGCATCATCGGCGCTGACAAATCAAGAGTTGAAAGAGACAAAAGTTTTGTGGATGCGGGAAGTTGAACAGCCGCAACTTAGCGATTTTTATCGCAGCACTTCCTTAAGCTCTTTTATTAACTTCAGCAAGTCTGACTGGTTGTTGGATTTATTGGCCCAAGAACGCATTACTACACATTTTCAGCCCATTGTTTATACCTCTGATACTTCTAAAATTTTTGCCCAGGAAGCGCTGCTTCGAGGAATTGACGAGCAGGGAAACTTAATTTATCCGGGTCGGATTTTTGCCCAAGCAGAATCAGCAGGCCTAATTTTTCAACTAGATGCTTTAGCCCGGACTCGCGCTATCCACGAAGCCCATGTCCACGATATCAAAGAACTACTTTTTATTAATTTTTCTCCGACTTCAGTTTACGATCCCGCTACGTGCCTGCGAAGGACTGTACAGGCTATTGATGAATCGGGAATTCCTCACAGCAATATTGTTTTTGAAGTAGGGGAATCTCAGCACCCTCCTGATATGGATCACTTGATTAAGATTCTGAGGTTTTACCGAGAAGCGGGATTTTTAATTGCCCTGGATGATTTTGGCAGCGGTTCTTCTAATTTAAATTTGATGCACCAACTGCGTCCAGATTTTCTGAAGTTGGATATGCAATTGATTCGGAATGTCCATCAAGATTATTATAAGGCACTGATTACTGAAAAAATGTTAGAAATTGCCTGTAAGTTAGAGATTAAAACTGTTGCTGAAGGTGTGGAAACTTTGGAGGAGTTTGAGTGGGTGCGACAACGGGGAGCAACTTTTGTTCAAGGTTATTTGGTTGCTAAACCGACTTCTCCGCCGATCGCCGTTACGAGCTATATTGGTGCTCAACCCGTACCTATTTCTGCTTAAATAATTTCCAGTGGCGATTTGATGCCTTATTTGCTTCCAGGAAGAGGCTGGGGAGGCATATAGGAAGGCTCTGTCTCCATTAAAATGATACAACTATTTGGAGGCAGAGCCTCCGGATATTCATTACCAGGCAGAGCCTGGTAACGAGAATTGCTAGCAGTTTAAACGCTCAAATAGCGCCGCAGAAAGCTTTCTAGGGATTCCATTCTCATGCCGTAGATTGATTCCAAGTTTTGCACTTGTTCGGGAGTGCAGAAATACTCGTTACCCAGCAATACCCGCAAAGTTCCTAAGTCTTTTTTAGCTTGAGGATTCAATAAACCCAAGGCATTTCTCAAACCGTCAAACACAACCAGGGGCGGGTTGATTACGATGGGTTCGCGATTGAATAAGCGTCCAAAAATCCGGGGAATGTCGTCTCTTGTCAGCACATCCGGGCCACCGACTCGCAGAATTTGGTTGCGGGCGCCTTCGACTGTTGGCGAGTCGGCGGCAATCTTTGCTAAGTCGTCGGTACTGACAACAGAGGTGCGGTTTTTGCCGTCGCCAATCAGCAGGTAAAGTCCGGTTTCTCGAAATCTTTCTGCTAGCGGTAACAAGCTGGAAGCAAAACCTGCAGGCCGCAAGATTGTATAATTCAAGCCGCTGTTTTGCAGGTATTTTTCTACTTCTCGCTTGGCTTTGAATACTGCGGAATCTTCGTATCCCCGATCGACTCCCAGTACCGAAAGAAAGACAAAGTGCTGCACTCCGGCTTCTTTGGCGCAGTCGATTAGTTCTATGTTAGCGCGGTAGTGTACTGCTTGAACGTCGCCGCCGGTGCCGTGGCTGCTGATGATGTATTGCACTCCTTGGCAGGCTTTTTTAATATCTTTGTCTTGTTTTAAGTCCCCGATAAAAATCTCGGCGCCTCGGTTTTCTAGTTCTGAGTAGCGAGATGCGAGGCGAACGAAGGCGCGGACAGGCTTTTCTTGCTGTCTGATTTCTCGTACAATTCGGCGGCCTAGTGCGCCTGTTGCTCCGGTTACTAAGAACATGATTTTTAGTTGTTGGTTGTTACTTACATCTTGCACGTTTCTCAAGAACAGGCAAGATGCCTGTTCCACAAAGAGTGAATTTTCTTGTGGGGTGGGCAGGAGAGCCCGCCGATAAAAGGCTTATTGAGAATGGGGCAAGATGTCAATTGTTATTAACCTTATAACTTATAAATCAAATTTCGACAATTACGGGGGCGTGGTCGCTGGGTTTGATTAATTTTCTGGGAGCAATGTCTATTGTACAGTTTTTGGCTTGTTCGTACAGGGGAAAGCTGAGATAATGGTGGTCGATTCTCCAGCCGTTGTTGCGGGGAAATGCGGCGGCGCGGTAGTCCCACCAGCTATAATGACCTCCTTCTTTGGTGAATTTGCGAAAGGGGTCGTTTAATCCTAATTCTATGATTTCTGTTAGTGCGAGGCGCTCGGCTACTGATAGGCCGACGGAGTTAGCATTGGCTTTGGGGTTGTGGATATCTCGATCGTCCGGGACGATGTTGAAGTCGCCGCAAATGCACAGTTTAGGGGATTTGTCTAGTGCGATTTTGAGGTATTCTTGCAGCAGTTTGAGCCACTTTAGTTTGTACTCATATTTCTCGCTGCCGACTTCGGAACCGTTGGGAACGTATACGCAAATAATGCGAATATCGTCTATAACCCCGGCTATGAGGCGTTTTTGTTCGTCAAACATACCTGCGGTTTCGTCGCCGAGAATGGGGGCAAATCCGGTGCTGATTTGCGTTAGGGGCGATCGGCTAAAAATGGCGACGCCGTTGTAGGATTTTTGACCGGAAATGTAGCAGTTGTAGCCGAGGTTGGTGAAGGGTTCTAGGGGGAAGTCTTTGTCTGTAACTTTGGTTTCTTGGAGGCAGAGAACGTCTGGGGAGTTGGTTTGCAGCCAGCTAGTAACGTGTTCTAGGCGGGTGCGGATTGAGTTGACGTTCCAGGTGGCGATTTTCATTAATACAGTAATCCTTAAGGTGAGGTGAGAGGGAGAGCGATCGCACCTATTTTAAGCTATTTTTTGCCCGGTCAACTCACTTGATTTGATAAATGTAAGCATCTTCGATCCACGTGCGATCGACCCAATTATTTGTCAGTCTTGTGCCTGATAAGTTTAACTTCCAATCTTGTTGTGACTGACGCAATCCTTTAATTAATTCATGTTTGGGGCTGACTGCTACAATCCCTGTCCAATCGATTTTTAAGTCTGGTTTAACTTGGCGAAAGACTGACAGGATTTCCCCATAAGTTTTAAGAGGCCCTTTGCGATCGTACAGAGGTGAGGTGAGCATCAGCCGCCATGTTTCTGGTTCTGGCGCGTAGATCCAGAGAGCAGAATCAACTGATAGATTTGCTGCATTGAGAGCGTCTATTAGTCTTTTACCTTCTTCTATTTCTTGACTTACCAATGTTGTTGTAGCCATTGTAAAACTCCGTGATTGGGAGCGGTAATTGCTGAGTAAATATCCAGGGCTTCTTGTCGGTTATGTTTTTGATAACGGCTTTCTTCTGACCAGTCTTTGACCATAGACCATCGCAATGAAAAGTCAGGATCGTTGAGGAGAGACTTTAACTGTACTTTAACCAGCTTTTCCAAATCGTGGGTGTAACTGTCCATCACAGTTTTCTTGTCAGGAAAGTCAAATTTTTGAGTTTGCTTGGCAATGCAAGCCTTTAAAGCGCATTCAATGACATAACCGCTCAGGTAGTAAGCACCCGAGTATTGACGATTTTTGAGCAGCACTTCTACTTCTTTAAGTCGAGTTAGTGCTAGGTTTTGTAAATCCCGCCTATTCAAAAGTTTAGCATACCTCCATAAATTTTGACTATTTTAGCTCTAGTTTAGCAGAGCGATAAGTTTACCCGTTTTTGCTTGGGGTTTTGTTTGTTATATACTCTCTGATTACTGGCCAGATCGTAAAGTGCGATCGCCGGTTTTGTTTGACTGTTTCAACTAATGACCGCCGTCCTAAAGATTGCATGACTTTCAAGAGTTCTGGCGGTGATAGTTGCAGGTTTTCTGGTATTTTTGAGATGTCGGCTGGTTCGGGGGTATTGGCTAGCCATGCGATCGCCTGTTGTTCGGATGCGGTTAGGCGATCGAAATGCTGGTGCAGGAGTGATTCTAAGTCTCCTAAGAATAGGGTATCATAGGAGAGGAATTCGGAAACGCTACCGCCGAATAAGTCTTGAATGAATGTGGCAACTATATTTAACCATAAGGGATTGCCTCGGTAAAGGTCGATTAGTTCTGACCATTTCTCCGGTTCTGCTAAACTTTTTTCTCTGAATATTTCTTGTGCTTCAGGGCCTAAACCGTTGAGTTGCAGGGATTTGCAGGGGCGGTTTTCGCCTTCTAAGGCGGCGATTTCTCTGGGTTTTTCCCAACTCAGGAGGATTAAGCAACTGTTGTGGGATGATTCTGTTATATGTTTGAAGAATGCGCCGTAATTTTCATATCCAGGTTGGTAATTCCCTGCGAGTTGTTGGCTGATGAAGATTGTTTGCACATCGTCGAGGACGATCAGACAGCGGTGCGATCGTAAATATTCTAGTAGGGGCAATCCCCCCGTGGTTGCCCTTTCTTTCTTTCTTCGGGATAGGGAACGGGCACGGGGGCACCGCCACTAAAGAATTTAATTAAGGAATGAGAATTAAATAACTTCCAGAAGTTTGTGGGACGGGCGGGACGCCCATCCCACAATAACAATTAAAATTGTAAGTTATTTAATTCGCGATCCTAAGTCGGTTTGGAGTGATACCAGCGGTGGAGAGTTGCGGAGACTTCGCCAGATGATGCGATCGAATTCGTGTTGAATTTGTGAGATTAGTTGGAGAGTAAGGGCGGTTTTGCCAATACCGGATAAGCCTAAAATGGTGATGAGGCGGGTGCGGCCTAAAATCCAGTTTTCGAGGGTGGTGAGTTCGGATGTGCGGTTATAGAAGAGGTTGGGTTCTGGTGCATCAGCTAAATCTAGATATACTTTCAGTTCGGATTTGCTTGTTTTTTCGTTAAAAGTTTCCTTTTGTAAAGATTCAGATTGTGAGATTTTTGGGTAGTGAATGTTGTCTGCGGAGAAATTACCAATTTTCACACAACCATTGCCCACCAGTGAAACATTAGAGAAAAATCGTAAATTCTCCAGTTTTGCTCGAAAATTTGCTTGGCAAACCTCTTCATCTTCTAATGCAACTGATAGAAGTTTCCATAATTTAAAGCCAACCTCTTTAACATATTTCTCTGAACGGTTGTGATGCTGTGCAATTTCTTTATATTTCTGATTGTCCCAAGCGCCACGCAATATAGCTTTTTGCAAACTATCTCAGTGTTTTCCCGTAGTAGTCAAAGCTAGATGGTCAACAAATTCTCAAGCTTCTTCAACGTTCATCAGTCAGCCAGATGCAAGGGGTTGACATGATTGTAACCCAACTAAATATGACTTTTTCAGTAGCAACTAACTAAATTGGACTTTTTATGACCTAGTTGGGATGGAAAAAAACTACTAAATATGAGTTTATATAGCTTGACAAGATTGGGTTTTTCGGAAAAAATTTATACTTAAGACAACAAAAGGTTATGCTAAGGCTACTTGTATCTATCTGTTATGACACAACCGAATATTTTGGAACTCGCAAAACAGCGAGATGCAAAGGCGATCGCGCTTCTGCTAAACCGCCAGCTACAACCCAACGGCATCACCGCCGCAGCTTCTCTTACGGATGGTTGTTTACAGGTGATGCTGGAAGCGGCAGAAGCGCCCAGTCAGCAAATATTGGCCCGGTGGGTGAGTAAGTCGATCGCTGATTTGGCGGCTGCATCGATTGAGAAAGTTAATGTTTACGGGCGACAGACGGGATCGAAGGTGCCGGCGTGGAATCTAGAGTTTGAAGTGGAGGGGCAAAATTTGCCTGTTGCGAATGTAACAGAGGGGCGGGCAAGTTCTAGTGAGAATACAGAGTCCAATCAGCTTAGTTTGAAGGAACGGGCTAAGCTTGGGGATGTGGATGCGATCGCATCTCTGTTAAATCTGCCGTTGCAAAGTAAGGGGATGAGTGCGACTGGGAGTTTGCAAGATGGTTGTTTGCAGGTGATGTTGGAGGGGGATGGGGTTCCCGATGAGGAAGCGGCTGTTAGGATTGTCCGCAGGGAGTTGATGGATTTGAAGGCGGGGGCGATCGTATCTGTGAAGGTTTACGGGTAGCAGGTGGGTGAGAATTTTCCGGCTTGGAATCGAGAGTTTGAGTTGGTAGTACGAGCAAGTCAATCCTCCCATAATCTAGGAGTAAATACTACAAATCGGCTTTCTGCTAATAATTCGTATGCAGAAACAAGCCAGGAGCAATCCTCAATACAAATTCTTAATGAAACCTCAACAGAACTATTATCAGAAAATCAATGGAATGTTGCATTTATAACCATGAGTATAATAGAAATTTTCATACTTTTTAGGAATTCCGCCTTGGCAGTTATTCTAGCTATTGCAGCAAGTATTGCTTATGTAAAATATCAAAATAGTCCGATTGGGAAAGCTGCTGCTGCTAAGCGAGAGCTAGAAGCTTTACAAAGGGCTGAAGAAGCTAAACAGGAAAGGTTAAGGCAGGAAGAACAAAAAAGAATATTGATAGAGGAGGCTCAATCCCAAGCTAAATTATTAACAACTACTCTAGCCCATACAGCCTTGAATGAATTTAAAAAAGTGAATGCTAGATTAAGGAGAGGCGTCAACTCTATGGATTTCTTAGGTGTGATAACTCCAGCTAAATTCGCCACTCAAAAGTTTGAAAGATCTAAGGATTACAATGTTTGCCCATACTTAAGCGATCTTATAAGTAAAAATATGTTATATTATGAAATTGCTCAGGAATGCTTTCAACAAAAAGTAGCGCATAAACCTTTAGATTCACAATTCAAAGCAATTCTACAAGCTGACTTTCCCGAATTAAAAGGCTTATTTATTTCTTTTGGTTCCGACTTAGTTCTCAATAAAATTTGGCAAAAAGCTTACCATTATTCCGCTGAAATAGAGAAAATACTTGAATCCTCAGACAATCTTAGTGACTAGAAGGTTTTAGTTGTTATTCTTTAAGTCGAGTGAGTGCTAGGTTCTTTAAATCCCGCCTATTCAAAAGTTTAGCATACTCCGTAAAAATTGACTATTTTAGCTCTAGTTTAGCAGAGCCGTAAGTTTATTCGTTTTTGCTTGGGGTTTTGTTTGTTATATACTCTCTGATTACTGGCCAGATCGTAAAGTGCGATCGCCCGTTTTGTTTGACTGTTTCAACTAATGACCGCCGTCCTAAGGATTGCATGACTTTCAAGAGTTCTGGCGGTGATAGTTGCAGGTTTTCTGGTATTTTTGAGATGTCGGCTGGTTCGGGGGTATTGGCTAGCCATGCGATCGCCTGTTGTTCGGATGCGGTTAGGCGATCGAAATGCTGGTGCAGGAGTGATTCTAAGTCTCCTAAGAATAGGGTATCATAGGAGAGGAATTCGGAAACGCTACCGCCGAATAAGTCTTGAATGAATGTGGCAACTATATTTAACCATAAGGGATTGCCTCGGTAAAGGTCGATTAGTTCTGACCATTTCTCCGGTTCTGCTAAACTTTTTTCTCTGAATATTTCTTGTGCTTCAGGGCCTAAACCGTTGAGTTGCAGGGATTTGCAGGGGCGGTTTTCGCCTTCTAAGGCGGCGATTTCTCTGGGTTTTTCCCAACTCAGGAGGATTAAGCAACTGTTGTGGGATGATTCTGTTATATGTTTGAAGAATGCGCCGTAATTTTCATATCCAGGTTGGTAATTTCCTGCGAGTTGTTGGCTGCTGAAGATTGTTTGCACATCATCGAGGATGATGAGACAGCGGTGCGATCGTAAATATTCTAGTAGGGGCAATCCCTCTGCGGTTGCTTTTTCTTCGGGATAGGGGGCGGGCACGGGGGCATCGCCCCTACAGGATTTAATTAAGTCGGTTTGGAGTGATGCCAGGGGTGGAGAGTTGCGGAGACTTCGCCAGATGATGCGATCGAATTCGTGTTGAATTTGTGGGATTAGTTGGAGAGTAAGGGCGGTTTTGCCAATACCGGATAAGCCTAAGATGGTGATGAGGCGGGTGCGGCCTAAAATCCAGTTTTCGAGGGTGGTGAGTTCGGATGTGCGGTTATAAAATAGGTTGGGTTCTGGTGCATCAGCTAAATCTAAATGTACTTTCGGTTCGGAATTACTTGTTTTTTCGTTAAATTTATCCTTGTCTTGCGGTTCAGGTTGTGAGACTTCTGGGGAGTGCACATTTTCAGCGGAGATGTTGCCAATATGGATGCAGCCATTCCCGACGAGTGAGACATTCCCCACTCGTAAATTTTCCAGTTTAGCTCTAAAATTGGCTTTACATAATTGCTCATCATCTAATGCACTTGAGAGAATTTTCCACAATTTGAAGCCAACTTCTTTAACATATTTTTCTGAACGGTGGTGTTCCTGTGCAATTTCTTTATATTTTTGATTGTTCCAAGCGCCGCGCAGTATAGCTTTTTGCAGACTATCTAAGTGTTTTCCCGTAGTAGTTAAAGCTAGATGGTCTGTAAATTTTAAGGCTTCTTCAACGTCCATCAGTTACGCATATGCAAGGGGTTGACATGATTGTAACCCAACTAAATATGACTTTTTTAGTAGCAACTAACTAAATGTGACTTTTTATGACCTAGTTGGGATGGAAAAAACTACTAAATATGACTTTATATGGCTTGAAAATTTTTGGCAATTAGGAAATAATTTATACTTAAAGCAGAAAATGTTAGGCTCAGCGCTAGCTGTATCTACCTGTTATGACACAACCGAATATTCTGGAACTCGCGAAACAGGGAGACGCAAAGGCGATCGCGCTTCTGCTGAACCGCCAGCTACAAGCCAAGGGCATCACCGCCGCAGCTTCCCTTAAGGATGGTTGTTTACAGGTGATGCTGGAAGCGGCCGAAGCGCCTAGTCAGCAAGTCTTAGCCCCGTGGGTGAGTAAGTCGATCGCTGGCTTGGGGGCTGCATCGATTGAGAAAGTCAAGGTTTACGGGCGACAGACGGGGGCGAAAGTGCCGACGTGGAGTCAAGAGTTTGAAGTGGCGGGGCTAAAGTTGCCTGTTACGGATTTTACAGAGGGGCGGGCAAGTTCTAGTGAAAATACGGAGTCAAATCAGCTTAGTTTGAAGGAACGGGCTAAGCTTGGGGATGTGGAGGCGATCGCATCTCTGTTAAATCTGCCGTTGCAAAATAAGGGGATTACGGCGACTGCGAGTTTGCAAGATGGTTGTTTACAGGTGATGCTGGAGGGCGATCGGGTTCCTGATGAGGAGGCTTCTATCAGGATTGTCCGCAGGGAGTTGACGAATTTGAAGGCGGGGGCGATCGCTTCTGTGAAGATTTACGGGCAGCAGGTGGGTGAGGATTTTCCGGCTTGGAATCGAGAGCTTGAGATAGCCCAAGTACAGTTGACATCAAGTCCAGCGAAATTAAGCGTGAATAATCAAGCTTCAGGTTTTCAAGCGACAATTCCAGACAAAAATACCCAAAAACAACTAGCTCAGTCAGCTTTAAACTATCTCCAAACAACAGTGCTTAGTCATCCAATAATCAGTAAACTGTATGAACAAAGTTTAGTTTTTATCAAAGACAATAATTACATTTTTAAAAGCAAAAAGACGATGAGAATTGCTATTCTCTTTATAGCGCTAGGAATAGTTAATGGGATATATTTCAATAAAGATGCGAAGTTTCAAAGAGAAGTATATGCTTCCCTTGATAAATACCCGAAAAAATCTCAACAAGAAGGTTACAAAAAAATGTTTGAAGCCTATACCTTCGAGAGGGCCAAAAAACATGGTCTAGAGTATTGCAGTGACTTATCAAAAGGTATTAGTCAAGAAACATTATTCCGTGCTTACAACGATAGACAACTGAATAGATATATGAAATCTATAGAAAACGGAACCATGAGTGAGCGAGAAAATATAGATTTATTTGTGGTAGAACTAGAGATACAAGGAGCGGCTACAAAAGTATATTGTCCTCAGTTCCAGAATGTAATTGATAAAGTTCCTCTCCAAGAACGTTTAGATAGTACAGATAAATAAACCAAGAACAAGCTAAAAATAATTCAGTATACGACTTTTGCAGTGGCAACCAACTAAATGTGACTTTTTATGACCTAGTTGGGATGTAAACAACCTACTAAATATGACTTTCTATGGCTTGAAAAGATTTTGTACTTAGGTAATAATCTATACTTAATACTACTCATAAAATAGCTATGACTGACATTCCTCTAAGTGCAAGTCTGAACACAGATCACTCTAACGCAAGCATTAGTGGTATTGAAGTGAGTCATCAATTATCATTTAGCCATATTAAAGCAGCAGCTCACTTTGCAAAGTTAAGTTATGAAAGAGAAGATAAGTATGATGACAGCAAATATTCATCAGAGTTGTTTGATGAACATAGATCGTATGTCATAGGTTCCATAATCACTGCGGTTTGCTATCTTGAGGCTACAATCAACGAATTGTTTACGAATGTAGAAGATATTTCCCGTTCTAATGAATGGAGTCCTGATGTTGCACAAAAAATGAATGAAGAGTGGGCTAATGAACGAAGGTTAGAACTTAAAATAAAATACGAAAGGGCTCTTTGTATAGTGAAATCAGAAAGCTTTGATAGAGGAGCAGAACCTTATCAATCTGCTGCTTCACTCATTTCCCTACGGAATGCTTTAATCCACTATAAACCTGAGTGGATTGGAACTGGAGAAAGTTATAATCAGACGCTTAATGAAAAATTAAGGCAAAAGTTAGAGAAGAAAATCAAAAAGCTTAACCCAATGACACGAGAAGGAAGCCTTTTCTTCCCGCACCGATGTCTGGGATATGGTTGTGCTAAGTGGGCTGTGGAATCTTCTGTAAACTTCTCTAATGAGTTCTTTTCTAAAATAGGCTTACCTTCTAACCTAGATCAAAATTACCAATTAAGTTTGAACTTACCAGAGATATAAGCTCGCTCCCTAGCTTCTGATATCCTAGTTACTACAAAAGCGCGATCGCCCTTACGTCCCAATTTGTCAAAAAGCGCGATCGCCCTAACTATTTTATTAATTAACCTATTTTACTGCGACAGCCAACTGCAACCCCAATTTATCTAGTAGAGTTATCAAAGCATAAATTTCCTCGCCCCCACTCTCAGACAACATTCGATCGAGCTTCTCATATATAAGTTTAGCTTCTGTCGATAACTTATTCATCTGTAAATAAGCATCCACCACATCTTTAAGTCCTGCTCGCAGCAATTCAGGTTCGGGGCCTTCAGCCTCCAATTCCAACATGGCCTCGATATAGCCAGCAGCACTTTCAGGGGTTTTTAAAGAAGAAATCAAGTATTCATGGTAGCTTCTAGTTGTTGGCACTTTGAGTTCTTTCATAATCTCTCCAGTATTTTTTAGCTTGGCTAATATCTCGTTCTTGAGTGCTTTTATCACCGCCACATAGCAGCAACACAACTGTTAACCCGACTTGTCCAAAATACACCCGATAGCCAGGGCCATAATCAATTTTAAGTTCATACACTCCCCCTCCTACTGAGCGATAATCTCCCAGATTGCCTAGCTCAACTCGCCTCAGTCGCTTCTTGATTTTAGATACAGTTTTAGTATCTTGAAGGGAATCAAGCCATCCTTCCAAGGGACTTGTCCCGTCGGCTTTCAGGTAGTTTTGTACTTCTCGTGGTTGAGCTTCCATAATTTTAACATAGGCGATCTGGCTTTTAAAGCGTAGCTATCCCGTAGGGAATCGCCCCTACATGAATTATTCAAGCTAACTCCGACACACTCAGCCGCCCTTCTACGGGTTCATACTCATCCTCTAAAAGCCAATACTGCGCTTCATCATAACTCTGACTGGAAAACACAACTTTATAACCCTCAGCCGGATCGTATATCCGACAATTTCCCTCAGCGTCACTTAGTAACAAAAGCAGATAAGGCGGTGAAAGATTTGGATCTATCCATACCTCTGTAAATTCCCAGTTATTCTTCACTAAATCGGCTTCGAGGCGTAACGTGGTATCGGTTTTCTGCATCAACTTTTATCTCTCCGTAGTAAAGTAAAAGACGGCTACCATCCGGGTCAACTCTATAACCAATTGATTCAGCAAAAAACATACCATAACGATCGTAGCCCCGAATCGTACCTGTAAATTCTCCATCTTCTATTATGGCTTGAGCTACCTGATTCATAGTAGCCTCATCGTTAAAAACATGAGCAGCACGTCCTTTATTAAGCAGTCTTCTCATTTGTGGCGTGTCTGGCAAGTGTTTCGCAATGTGCCTGCTGTCAAGGGTGATTTGGCAATTAATTCCACTCATTAATTAATTACTGAGCATACAAGTATGATTAAATCATGCGATCGCCCTTACATCCCAAATTGTCCCAAAGTGCGTGAAGCGAAGCTATCCCGTAGGGAATCACCCCTCGCCTCTATTTTTCAAAAAAGCACTGCTTACTGATAAAGATTATGGTTCGGATCTAACCAAACAATATAAAACACATCTTCAATAAAGAATCCATGCACTCGACCGTGTTCGTTAGTTGAAAGAGAAAACTGATAAGGAATTGTGACCAGTTCTTTTTCATTCGGAATACCAAATCCATTGGGTTCGGTTGTTTCTCGCCACTTAATCGGATGACAGCGAAGAGATTGACTGCGATTCATCTTCACTTCTTGTGCGGTTAATGTGGATAAATCGCGCAGTCTTTCCAAGAAAGCAGCCAAATAATTCGCATCCCGATCGCAAATTGAAAATTTTTCATTCTGAGTTTGCAGGTACTTGAAGGAAAATCCCAGAGTTTCGGGCGCCTTCCGTTGAGAAGGGACAATTTTAAACTGAGGTTTCTTCTTTGACACGGCCCGAATAATATTTTTTCATCGATTCTTGAGAAATAATCGCATGACAAGATGCGTCTCTGGGTATATCCCCTCTTGCTTCTAGCCAAGGCCTTTCACTGCAAATCATTCGTTCCAAAGTTTCATCATCATACTCAAAATATGCCTCGGCAACATCCTCGATAAATTCCCCGATTTGTTGGGGAAGTTTCGGTTGTTCGATTTTCTCTGTAATTGGTTCCCAACTAAATTGGCATTGATACTTCTCTAATAAATCAGGAATAACTGGCCCGTGAATCCAGGCTTGAAAATCTGCATCAAATAGGGGCTTTCCGTAAACTCCTAAATACCAAGCTTGAGCGTAATACATGAGTTTTTGTAGCTTGTAGACGTTGATTGCTACATTAGTTTGCGCGGCTAACCAAAGGAAAGTATTTGCAATATCTCCATAGCTCAGTTTTTCTGAATTAGTTGGAACCGCAACAACTTTCAGTTTGCCTTCGCCTATCTGTTCCAATAGTTCATAAACTGACAAGTTAAATTCTCCGGCAATTTGCTCAACTTTTTGCCATACCGGAGAACTTACATTTATTTGATATTCAGTTGTTATTGAGGTAGTTTGGGTCATGGCAGTTTTTATAGCCGACTTAAATAATAATTGTAGCAAACAGTGGGGAATAATAGCCTAATCCATTCTTTTTTAAGCCTTCTGACTCAAGTGCAACTCACCCACAATCGGTAATTCAAATACATTACTCTCTCGCAACCGCTTTGAGAAAAACATAACTTCCAGATTTTCAATTTCCTCCGTGTCAGGATTGAGACGAGCCACAATTCCATATTCTAGTTCTTGCGATTCTTGATCTGCATAAGGTGAACATTTATTGACGTACAAAATATCCCCAATAGCCTCGTATTTAAAAGTTAGTTTTTCTGCCATATTATCTCTCCTTGGGTAACATTTTTTGTTAAGTAAGCTGTCACGAGCCAATAGCGCTCTCTGGGAACTGTATCATTCACAACAGCTACTACAACATACCTACCCTTGCGACCCTTACCATACTGCTGTGAAAATAGAAAAGTATTGCCGAAACGTAAATCACATTGAAATCTGGGTCAGCTAGAGTTTTAGCAATTCTTTGCTGATAAGATGGTAGCAAATCGGGATGTGTATCGACAATATGTAGTTCTCGCTCTTGAGTGAGTTCAACTTCGCTATAGAGATATAGACAGAAAAATTGTTTTGTCAGATTCCTCCATTCTTACCAGTCCTAGTTACCTAACTTTTAGATTACCATAATTACCTGACAAGTTTAGCGATCGCCCTTACGTCCCAAATTGTCAAAAAGTGCGATCGCACATAACCATCAGCAAGACAGCGATGGAGGGAACAGCAAGCCGTTTCCCTCCCCCAAAATAATCCATCCTACTTTCAGGATGTAACCATCGCCAGATTAACCGTAGGGAAACAGCACTGCCGTGTCCTGATTTCGGCTAATCTTAGACATTGCAACTCATATCCCCAGATAATTGACTAAAACGCGCATTTTCCCGGTAGTCTACCGGACAGTCAATCACGGAAGGGAGATCTTGAGCAAGGGCTTCTTTCAGAACCGGAATTAAATCCGTTGCAGATTCCACTCGATAGCCTTTTAAACCCATACTTTCGGCAAATTTCACAAAGTCGGGATTGCCAAATTTGACGAAATCTGAATGACCAAAATAATCTTCCTGCTTCCATTCAATCAACCCGTAACCGCCGTCATTAAAGATCAGCGTCACAAAATTAGTACCCACACGCAAAGCAGTTTCTAACTCCTGACAATTCATCATAAAGCCGCCGTCGCCCGTGACTGCTACTACTTTGCGATCGGGATAAACGAGTTTTGCAGCCACCGCGCCCGGAATCGCAATTCCCATCGCCGCAAATCCGTTGGAAATCAAACACGTATTCGGACGATCGCAATGATAGTGCCGCGCCATCCACATTTTGTGAGCTCCCACATCAGATATCACAATATCTTCCGGGCCCATGACTTGGCGCAAATCGTAAATGAGTTTTTGCGGCTTGATCGGGAAACCGTCATCGGCCGCATGTTGTTCGTACCCCGCGCGAATATCCGCCCGCAATTGCTTAGCAAAAGGGTCTACTTTCTCCATGCGATCCGCACGCTGCAAAATTTCATTGAGGGAATCAGAAATATCCCCCACAACTTCAACCAGAGGAATATAACTGCTGTCAATTTCTGCTGGCAGAGCTCCAATATGAATAATCGGGATTTTCCCCTCTGGATTCCACTTTTTCGGGGAATATTCAATCAAATCGTAGCCAACAGCAATCACTAAATCCGTTTCTTCAAAAGCACAGCTAATGTAATCCCGTTTTTGCAATCCCGTCGTCCAAAGTGCCAAAGGATGAGTGTAAGGAATTACGCCTTTGCCCATGAAAGTATTAGCTACAGGAATATTCAATCGAGTAGCAAATTGTGTCAACGCCTCGCTGGCATTAGCGCGGATAGTGCCATTTCCTACTAACATCAGAGGACTTTTTGCCTTGGAAATTGCCACCGCCGCTTTATTCAGGCTTTGGTAAGCGCCAAAAGTTTTTTCGCGGTTGTCTTTCGTTAGCGGATGTCCTTCCACAGGCATTGCTGCGATGTTTTCTGGCAAGTCAATATGAACTGCTCCCGGCTTTTCGCTTTGAGCTACTTTAAAGGCTTTGCGGACAATTTCTGCCGTGGTGCTGGGTCGGACAATTTGAGCATTCCACTTAGTAACAGGTGCAAACATGGCCACCAAATCTAAATATTGGTGCGATTCAATGTGCATTCTGTCTGTGCCGACTTGTCCGGTAATCGCTATTAAAGGAGCGCCGTCTAAGTTGGCATCAGCAACTCCTGTCATTAAGTTAGTTGCGCCCGGCCCCAAGGTGGACAAACAAACGCCTGCTTTGCCGGTGAGGCGGCCGTAAACGTCTGCCATGAAGGCGGCGCCTTGTTCGTGACGAGTAGTAATAAATTTAATTGAAGAGTTTCTCAGGGCTTCTAGAACTTCTAAATTTTCTTCGCCTGGAAGTCCGAAGACGTATTCCACTCCTTCGTTTTCTAAACATTTTACGAGTAGTTCAGCAGTGTTCATTTCCGTTTTTTGCCTCTGTAAGTGTGGATTTTTTGTCTGGGTCAAATTCTCGTAAAAATACTAGATTAATTTTTTTAACCGCAGATGAACCGCAGATGAACGCGGATAAACGCAGATTAATTTATATTTTTACGAGCAGTGTATCGAGTTTTACTTATTTTACCCACACTGTTTTAATGTTGACGAATTCGTGGATTCCTTCGATGCTCAATTCGCGTCCGTAACCGGAGCGTTTGATGCCGCCAAAGGGCAATCTGGGGTCTGATTTTACTAAGCCGTTGATGAAGACGGCGCCTGCTTCTAGTTCGGAAATAAACCGATCGCTCTCTTCTCTTACTGTAGTCCAAGCCGTCGCACCCAAGCCAAAAGATGTGCTGTTTGCGAGTTCGATCGCCTCATCGATGCCTGCAACCCGGAATACTAAAGCTACCGGACCGAAAAATTCTTCTTGACGCGCAGCAGCATCCGGCGGAATCTCTGCCAGAATAGTTGGCAAGTAGAAATTGCCGGCATTCTCTGACAATGGGCGGCCGCCTGTCAGAAGTTTTGCTCCCGATTTGATGCAAGTTTGCACTTGATTGTCCAAGTCTTTGAGGATGGCGGGAGTAGCTAAAGGACCGATCTCGGTTTCGGGCAACATCGGATCGCCTACTTTTAATTGCTCAAATTTTTCGACAAATCCTTTGATGAATTCGTCGGCGATATCTTCTGCTAAAATAAAGCGTTTGGCGGCGATGCAAGATTGACCGTTATTCAGCATCCGCGCTGTCACAGCCGTTGATAAAGCTGCTGCTAAATCAGCACTGGACATCACTATAAAGGGGTCGCTTCCTCCTAATTCCAGTACAACTTTTTTCAAGTTTTTGCCCGCATTTGCGGCTAAACTAGCACCCGCTGGTTCGCTGCCGGTGAGGGTTGCTGCTTTGATGCGATCGTCCGCAACGATATCAGCTACTTTGTCGGCGCCCACTAACAAAGTTTGAAAAACGCCTTCGGGAAAGCCCGCTTCCGTGAAAATTTCCTCTATTTTCAAAGCGCACTGCGGCACGTTGGAAGCGTGTTTGAGCAAGCCGACATTGCCCGCCATCAGCGCCGGCGCCGCAAACCGAAAAACTTGCCAAAATGGGAAATTCCACGGCATGACGGCTAAAATAGCCCCCAGTGGTTGGTAGCGGACAAAGCTGCTGCTAGCGTCGGTGGTTGCGGGTACGTCTGCCATAAATTGAGCCGCATTTTTGGCGTAATAGCGGCAAACTAAGGCGCATTTTTCCACTTCGCCGATCGCCGATTTGAGCGTTTTGCCCATTTCCAGGGTCATCATTTCAGCGTAAATTTCGCGATCGCGCTCCAAGATGTCTGCCGCTTTTTGCATCCACAGAGCTCGCTGCTCAAACGACAGGTGGCGGTATTTGTTAAAAGCTTGCTGTGCTAATTCCAGCTTAGCTTCTATTGCCTCCGAAGACATCGCCTCGAAAGTTTTCAGCGTTTCTCCCGTTGCCGGGTTGATAGTAGCAATAGCCATTGTTTCATCTCCTGCCTGAAAAACACAAAAACCCCCTCTAGTTTTCAAGCTAGGTGGGGAGTTGTATCAATGTATTACAAAATGGGAATTTACCAGCCACGTTTTCTTTCAAGTCTTGCGAAGTTGCAAGTTTCGTGATTTGTTTAAAACTCTCTACTTTTAATTATAGTCCAGAGTCTCGATCGCAAATCTTAAGAAAATTCGTTCTTCAACTGGCTCTCTTAGTCTCTTAGAGAGGGACTTCCTTTGGCTCTTGAGCGATTTCCCTATCCGAATCCTATCATTTCCGGTTACACCGGAATGATGTTGACTGTTGACGGTTGACAGTTGATAGTGAACAGTCAACTGTCAACTGTCAACAGTTAACTCGAATTTACTATTCCGATGCTAACGGATTTGATATCATCTCTTAAAGTTCCCCTTCTTAAGGGGGATGCGAGGGGGAGCAAGACTGCGATACACAGTTAAAAATTAAAACAGACATCTTCCAGAATTCTCGCTTAACAGGCCTTTCGGGCCTGTTCCCCTCTACATTTCTCAATTCCTCTCCCTCAAACAGACTTTTCCTGAACGTAATCCTGCACGTAAGACTGATAGTAATACCTGCTGCCCTTATCGTTATTCGCCACCATTCCCAACAGCGGAATCCCCGCCATTTTCAAATCTTCAAAAGCCAACACCAGCGCCTCCCGCTCCGTTTGATGCAGCCCCACTACCAGCATCAATCCGTTAGTGTGAGCCGCCAACAAATTCGCATCCGCCAAACCCAAAAGCGGCGCAGTATCGTAAATAACTAAGTCAAAATGACTTGACAAAGCTGCCATTAAATGCTGCATTTTTTTGGAAGAAAGCACCTTTGTGGGATCCAGAGGAACCGGACCGGAAGTTAACACAAACAAATTTTCATCGCGGGGCGATTTCAAAATCACCTTTTGCACATCCACATCTTCAGCAATCACATTGTGCAGGCCTTGCCAATTCGGTAAACCCAGCATTTCGTGCACCTGCGGCCGCCGCAAATCCCCATCCACTAACAGCACTTGCTGGCCCATTGCCGCCGCCGCCCGCGCCAGATTTACTGCTACCGTAGACTTGCCGTCACCTACTTGACAAGAAGTAATTACGCAAGAATTGATCGGAGTATCAACGTTTAACAACCGAATATTAGCATTGAGCGATCGAAAAGCTTCTTGAAAAGCATCCGTCGGCATCGGCGAAATTCCCACATCCACCAGACTTGTCTCAGCCGGAGGAAGTCTCAAAATTTTATCGCTAGCAGGAATCACCCCCAACAAAGGCAGCCGAATCGAATGTTTGACATCCTCCGGAGTTTGGAACACCGTTTTATTATTAAACCGTTCCGCCAACTGCGCCGCCAGCATACCGAAGAGCAAACCAGCCAATCCCCCCAAAGCCAAATTCAAAGGCATAATCGGAGCAACCGCCATCAACTCGCCATTTTTGTAGCGCGGAATTTCCGGCTTAGCAATAACTTCCCAAGCCACCTCTTTTTTACCCACAGCTTCAAGCTGCAAAGCTTGCTGTTTTGCCAGCAAACCCTTCAGCGTATTGTTAGTTAAATCCAACTCGCGCTGCAAATCCCCATAGCGCCGCAAAATCACCGGTAATCCTTGAGAGTATTGATTCAACTGCTTAGCAGCTTGTTCCAAAACTTGATTCCGCACGCCCAGCACCTGAATTAAATTAGCAGTACCAATAAACTGCTCGATTAACTTAATCCGCACCGGATCTTGAAAAGCCAGCACTTGCGAATCTACCTTAGCCAAATCAGTTCCCAGAACCTGTTGCGCTTCTTTCTTCAACAAAGGAATTAGGTTTTTGCGCTGTTCTCGCAACAATTGCATTTGCGGAGTTTCCTCTGTAAACGTAGCCGAGTTAAGCGCAATTTGCCCTTCTAATTGCTGCAATTGAGTCAGCATCCCTTGATAGCGGGGAGCTTGACTCAGAGCCGAGGCCATCAGCGCTTGCTTCTGGTTCAGTCCGAGCTGATTTTGCAGATTGGAATAGAGCAATCTCTGCTGATTGAGCTGCGTTTGCGCGTCCAATCTTTGCGTTTGAAGTTGGCTGATTTGCTGCGCCAGTTGTTGGGTTTGAATTTGCGGGTCGATGAAATTGTACTGCTGCCGCAACTTTTGAATTTCAGTTTGCAGAGCTTGTTGGCGCTTTTGCTGGTTGGGAATTTGCGATTTCACAAAATCCAGAGTCTGACTAATTTGAGTTGTGGTATCTTGCACGCTGTAGTTGCGGTAGCCGAGCGCAACTTTTTCCAAAACAAACTGAATTTTTTTCGGGTCATAATCCCGATATCTAACTTCAATAATTTTGGTATTTTTGAACCTATTGATTGACAGCCTGGTTTCCTTAGAAAACGGCAAATTATCGGCTTTTTGGTTCAACAGGTAGTTGTAATTTATTTCCGGATATTTAGCCTGCAACTGTTTAATAATCGGCGACATTACTTGCGGGCTTTGCAAAACTTGAATTTGCGATTCGTAGTCAAAACCCGCATTTTCTGTCGTTGCGGGGGCCGCTGGTTGCAGTTTCAGCTCACCGGAGTATATCTTGGCTACAGTATTTTGCGTAACTGCGGGTTCTACTAATAATTGAAAGCGCCCTTCGTACTCGCTTTTTTGAGTCAGCGTCCAGGCGAAAACCCCAGTAGTTACTGCCGCGGCTACGCCGATGACTAAGAGGGAGCGACTGCGGCAAACTTCCCAAAAACTTAACTCTTCTTCCTCAGTTTTGTCTCTGCCTAAAAATTGATCTTCTTCATAAAGCGCGGAAGATAGTTTTTGCCGCTCTGCGGTTTTTTTATGGTTATTAAACAGTGCTAATTGAGAGCTTTTCCCTGGTTTCATTTGATTTCTACAACTTATTAGTTTAACTGTCTGTACCGTTGGCGCCGTTTCAGAAACCGGGTTGATTCCTAGAATTTCGTTAGCCCACCCAAAAAATTTCTAGAAACCTGGTTTCTAAGACCTTAATGCTAGTCTATTCAAATTACTGAAAAATATTGAACAATCGAAATATTCCTAATAGGGGGCTTAAAGGAGCGAGAGTCCCGCCTACATTATCCGAGAACGTAGCGCGGCCCGATCGCCTTACCATAATTACATCATTATTTTGCAGTTTGGGATTAGTTTCTTGATTTGCTGTTGCGGAAAAATTAACCTTAACAGTTAGCTTCGAAACAGTGCCGTTAGGATTGAGGCGAATTAAATCCACCGAATCCATTTGGGCCCGTGCTTTATTAAAACCTCCCGCTGCTACCAGCGCTTGATTTAAAGTAGTATTGGGCACCATAGCAATCGATCCGGGTTTCACGACTTCTCCCACAACGTTCACCTTAATCGTATCCGGCGAAAAATTAGAATTAGCAACTTGTTCGTCTGGGGCTGCATCGAGATTTTCGGCTTTGGGAACGATTACTGTATCTCCCTGTTGCAGCGTTAAATCTTGGGATACATCTCCCCCTTCCAAAAGTTGCCACAAATTCACATTAATAATTTGTTCTGTACCAGCCCGCGTCAGACGGCGAACTTGTACTTGTCTGATATCAGCTACCGGCGTAATGCCGCCCGCCATTTTAATGGCCCTCGTTACAGTTTGCAGCAAAACAGTTTCCCCGCCGTTTGTTTCGCTGGCAGCAAACAAACCAGAATTTGCACCCATTTCATTCTCTTGTACCCTACTTTGAACATCTCTTGCCAAAGTATAAGTACCGGGGCGAGTTACTTCGCCCACCACAGCAATATTAATTGGTTGAGTGCTTTGTCCGGTAATGTTAGCTACTGCTAAAGTCGGTGCTTCTTGGCGGTTAAGGCTTGTTACAGTGGGAATAAATATAGTATCGCCGTCGCGCAAAGTCATATCGGCCCGCAAATCGCCGTTTTGCAATAATTCCCACAAATCCACACTAATAATTTGTTCGGGTGCGTTGCGCTGGGGGCGGCGGATTTTGATTTGCCGCACGTCTGCTGACTGCGTAATTCCGCCGGCCATTCGCAGAGCCCGCGATATTGTCGGCATTTGAGTTCCCATTTGCTCTGCTGTGCCTCCGGGACCTGCTGCTGAGGATATTGTATAAGCTCCGGGGCGGTTGATTTCGCCCGCGATCCCAATTTGCAAAGGACGCGCCGCTAGCAGTTTCAGGGTAATCCAAGGACGTTTGAGGTATTTGCCGTATCGGTCTTTAACAGCATTAGAAGCTTCTTCTAAGGTCATCCCGTATACCGAAACGCTGCCAATTAACGGCAAACTCAGGGAACCGTCGGCCTGTACTTGGTGTTGACCGTTGGGGCCGCTGTATTCCGGGACGTTGAAGATGTCCATTTGAATGCGATCGCCCGCTCCCAAAGTGTAAACTTCCGATCGTACACTTGAAGGTGCACTTGCCGGAAATCCCTGAAATCCCGGTGCTAGAGGTACCGGTACAGGACCTGGAGAACCGGAAGCAGGAGGAGGAGGAGGAGGCAAAAACTGGGCCGCCGCAGGAGATGAACCCACCGCCGCCGCCAGCACTGACACTGTTAAACTTTGAATCATTAAACTTTTGACAGCATTGCTTCCCCAATAACCCAGCTTGCTGTTTTTGCTGGAAACCTCTCCCTGGGCCCCTCTCCTTGCAGGAAACGGGAGAAATTCTTCCCTTGGACTCTCCGCGAAGCGGACACAAGGGTGAGATTTTTTCTCACGTTGCACGCCGCGCGAATAACTTTTCACCACCATCACTTTTTGCCTTTATCCTCATCCAACCCCGCCAACATCAAATGTAACCCAACTGCTCTAACTTGGTCAGAACTTTTTTAACACTGTCTTCCACACTTTCTCGCTCTGTGTAACAAATAATCTCAGGATTGACTGGTTCTTCATAAGGATCGTCAATTCCCGTAAAACCCTTAATTTCTCCTGCTCTCGCCTTAGCGTACAGCCCCTTGACATCGCGACCTTCGCACACTTCTAACGGCGCTGTGACATATACTTCCACAAAATTTGGCTCCATTGCTCTAATTTCGTCGCGAATTGCTCTGTAGGGGCTAATAGCTGCGGTCATTGCGACTACTCCATTGCGGCTCAGCAGGTGAGCTACAAATCCAATCCGCCGAATATTAGTATTTCGGTCTTCTTGGCTAAATCCCAAACCTTTTGACAAATTGGTGCGAACGACATCTCCATCCAATATTTCCACTTTGCAACCTCTTGCCTTCAATTCGGGTTCGAGAGCTTTAGTGATAGTTGTCTTGCCGGAACCGCTCAGCCCGGTGAACCACAAAATAAAACCTTTTTCCATTTTCAATTGCTTCGTTAGTAGTGAATAGTTGGGAAATTACGCGACGTATGACTGTAGTGTCGCGGTTCCCCATTTTCTGATTCTTTTTGATTGCAGATGCGAGCCGACTCTCACCATAACTAATTTTTTTATTAACCGCTCTTGACGCTCTTGACACAGAGGCAGAGGGAAGAGGAGAAACAGGTAATTTTAAAATCCCTAGGGTGCGCCACTTGTGCACCTTACATTCAATGGGCGATAACAAACGCCGAACATCTATCCGTAGCGCACCAATCATTTTACTGAGCCTTTCGCAATCTAAAATCTAAAATCTAAAATCTAAAATGGTATTGCCTATGTCTTCGGTTTTGAAAGCAGATGTTTTGGTAGTCGGTGGCGGCACCGGCGGCACCGCTGCTGCCGTGCAAGCAGCCCGCCGAGGTGCCAAAACTATTTTAGTAAGCGAATTCCCCTGGCTGGGAGGAATGCTGACTTCCGCTGGCGTTTCGGCCCCCGATGGTAATGAATTAGCAGCTTTTCAAACCGGTTTGTGGGGCGCGTTTCTCCGGGAACTGCAGCAGCGACAGCCGGGAGGTTTGGATTGGGGCTGGGTCAGTTTTTTTACTTACGATCCCCGCACCGGTGCTGAAATTTTCGCTGATTGGGTTAAATGTTTGCCGAACTTGCACTGGATTTCTGGACAAACTGCTCAAGATGTGCTAAAGGAAGGAACTCGAATTTCTGGCGTCCGGTTTGCAGATTTTACGGTTTCGGCCAAAATCACTTTGGATGCAACGGAATTGGGAGATTTGCTGGCTTTAGGGGAAGTTGGGCACCGCTGGGGTTGGGAATTTCAAGCCGAGTGGGGAGAACCCAGCGCGCCGGCTGCCTCTAATTCTCTGACAGAGCGGTATTCGGTGCAAGCTCCGACTTGGGTGGCAATTATGCAGGATTTTGGCTTAGGTGCGGTGGCGCCAGAAATTCCCGCGCCGCCTCTTGACAATCCCGATCGATTTACGGGTGCTTGGGACGGTTACACTCCCGAGCAATTTCTCAATTACGGCCGGCTTCCGGGTGGATTGTTGATGATTAATTGGCCCAAGAGAGGTAATGATTATGGTGAAGGAGTCGAGCGACTCATTAAATCTGAAGCATCTCGACAAGAATTCCTCCAAGAAAGTCTGTGGCACACCCAAAGTTTCGCCCGCTACATTCAAACCCAACTCGGCCCCCGCTACGGCTTAGCAAACAACATTTTCCCGATTTCAAAGATCGAAAATCAACAAAATTCTTCCCTTCTTCCTTCCTTCGCCTTACATCCTTACTACCGAGAAAGTCGCCGCTTGCGAGGGATAAGTACAGTCACAGAACAAGATATTTTGCCGATTGTCGGTGGAAAAGTAGCTGCCTTGCCCATCAATGCCGAGGGAATTTGCTCTGCGGTGGCTATCGGCAACTACGCTAATGACCACCACTACACCAGTGGCGACATTCCCTTGCAGCCAAAATCGATCCGCTGGGGTGGCCGCTGGACGGGAACTCCGTTTACCATTCCTTACAGCGCGCTAATTCCTGCGAGTACAGACGGTTTGCTAGTCTGCGAAAAAAATATTTCCGTCTCTCACATCGCCAACGGTGCAACTCGCTTGCAACCGACGGTAATGAATATTGGACAGGCGGCGGGGATGGCGGCGGCTTTGTGCGCGGAATCTGGATGTCAGCCGCGGGAGTTGCCGGTGAGAGTTTTGCAAGAAGCTTTGCTGCAAGATTCTGAGGCGAGTGCGGCGGTTATTCCTTTATTTAATTTGACACGGGGGCGCGAGGATTGGCTCGACTGGCAGCGCTATTATCTCGAGAGACCCCAAGCATATCCCGCCAGCGGCGAATGCCAGGAGTCAGTAGAGAAACAAAGCAGTCAAACAGCCAATACCCACCGCCAATTTTCCGGCATTTTCCGCCGCCTCGGCGAACAAGACTGGACACTAACGCTGACAAGTCCCGCATCTGCGGCCGGTCAAACTTGGCAACTCGTGACTTTGGACTCAGAAACCGACAGATTTTTACAGAGTTGCGAAACCGAAAAGCCTTTGACAGTATGGGGCAGGCTGAATTTTGCCGGTGCTTGGCTGCTGTCGGTATCAGTAGAGTTGAAGAGTTGAAACTCAAGCGGGTGCGGGCCACCCTCGATTGCAAGGTTGCACTCTCCCTCCACGTCCAAAATCTTTGTCGTGGCAATGCCCTCTCCCGACTTCTTTACCTTCTAGGATCGAGCCGTCAAGCTTATGACGGGGTTTTAGACCCCAATTTTCGATCGCACTTTCTATTGAATTGTAGAAAGCGACACGGGGACTGAAGTCTAGGAGTGTCGCTTTCGGTGAGAGCCGACTAAAGTCCAGCTTGCTTTTGGCTTGCCGTTCGTTTTTTATAAGGTCTTTTGCAAAGTTCCGAAAATTTTACAAATATCTATCCTGATAGATCATGGCAACTCCGTATCAGGTAATAGACACTGACACGGATACTACCCATGCAAATCTACACTGCAATTGCTTTACTGAGCCTGTTGGGCATTACCTTGAGTGCCAATGCCGCTCGAGCTTTTGAATCTCCACTCCCAGAGCTCGAAACTGCCACCGCCCAATACATGTTATCAGCCCAAACTCAGCAAAAGCGCGAGCGCGGTCCTGAGAGGGGCAGCGGACGCAGGAATTTTACCCAGCCTAATGTTTACACTCATCCGCTACAAGATTTCTAATGGCACTGGACGCAAGCGATTTCCACAACTGACTTGGTTCGGGTCGTTCATTCGAGCGATCGGATTTTCTCGGATTCTAGTTTTTCACGTTAAGCAACAACTGTACGTTTTGTTGACAGTTATTAGGAGATTGTTTTTGTCTAATTGAAAATAGCATATAAACCGATAACCGCCATCTACCTAGAGATACATTCTAGTAGGTGGCGGTTTTGTATTGAAAACGCTTCAAATAAACAGGAATTACCCACAGCCCTGGGATGCTCCGGGTTTTTCAACCGATATCACTCGCCCTCCAGGCCTTATTTTAGTTGATGAAACCGGGTGTCGCCATCCATGACTATTCAAAAATTATCAGCTCCGAGTCGCCTCACATTCCTGGGTTCGCAACAGTTATTTACGTTCTCCCCACCTGGGGTGGGGTTTAATTTTCAACGGCTGCACTATAATTAACGTGCGATAACTAACTTATATATAGGTAAACTGTCAGCGCAGAGGGTGCAGCAATCTACTTAAATTAGCCACCAATAAGAACCACTTATGCGGTGTGGATAGCCTTTAAGCCCATGCCCCTGTTACCTCAGGGAAATTAACTAACCTGAATATTAGGGTAGCTGGCAAGCTTTCCGGCGACAGTCGGCTATGCTTGATTCGGCGCTCTCGCAATAATTTAATGGAGGACGACAAGATGCCTCCCAGTTTGGCTATTTCGGGGATAGTGATGAAAAATGACTCTTTGGATCTGGTCAAAAGCCTCAGCCCTAGTGCAATGGATCAGATCATGCTATATCTGGCGTTTAGCGCCATGAGAACCAGTGGGCACAGGCACGGGGCGTTTCTAGACGCGGCCGCAACGGCGGCTAAGTGTGCCATTTATATGACTTATATAGAGCAGGACCACAATCTGCGGATGACCGGACACTTGCATCACATTGAGCCTAAACGGGTGAAGGTGATTGTTGAAGAAGTCCGGGAAGCTCTGACTAAGGGGAAATTGCTGAAAATGTTGGGTTCCCAAGAACCTAGATATTTAATTCAGTTTCCTTATGTCTGGCTGGAACAGTATCCTTGGGTGCCGGGACGCCCTCGCATTCCGGGAAACAGCTTGACTGGAGATGAAAAAAAATATCTCGAAAGCAAGATTCCTCCTAATCCCCCTGACGCTCAACTGATCAATTCTTTTCAGTTTATGGAGTTGATCGAGTTTCTGCACAGGCGATCGCAAGAAGATATGTCTCCCGAAAGGCGAATGCCTTTGAGCGAAGCTCTAGCAGAACACATCAAGCGCCGCTTGATCTATTCTGGGACGGTGACTCGCATTGATTCTCCTTGGGGAATGCCGTTTTATGCGCTCAGCCGCGCTACTTACTCTCCGGCAGAGCAGGAAGAGCGGACATTTACTATGGTGGAGGATACGGCTAGATATTTCCGGCTGATGAAGGATTGGGCGGAAAAACAACCGAAGGTGATGCGAATTATGGAGACTTTGGATATTCCGCCGGAACGCCTCGACCAAGCCGTTGAGGAACTAGATGAGATTATTCGCAATTGGGCCGATCGCTATCACAAGCGGGGCGAACCGACGATGATTCTACAAATGGTTTTTGGGCCGCAAGACGACGCTTAGTTTGATTAGTTATTAATCATTAGTCATGAGTTGATTCCTTGAGACTAAGCTGCGGAGCATCTAAATTGAATACAGAGACGGACTCTCGGGCCCGTCCCACAATAATTGTAGAAGAAAAATTGACTGTCAAATTAGATGCACAACAGCTTAATGACTAATAATTAATAACTAATAACCCGGGAGGAAAAAACCGCGTTTTTATCTAAAAATCCTGGGTAAATGCCTTGAATTTTCGTAAAATACCCGGTTCCTTGGGTGGCCAATGCCTCCCGGCTTAACTAAGCTAAAAAGGCTCTCCAGGTCGCAGCTAAAACGATCGCTGCGATCGCCCCTATGAGTGTATTGAAAAAATTTACTACCTCGTTGGTCAGCCACTCAAACTTTGATTGCACCGTCGCCCCAATCACACTCTCGATGTTGGTGGCAATAAAAGCTGCAACAACACAAAAAACAATTCCTGTCAAGTCAATTAAACCGACGGCCCAACTCAAAACCGCAATCAGAATCGAGCCGACAATACCCGCGATTGTTCCTTCCAAACTTACAGCCCCTTCCGTACCCCTAGGTACAGGCTGCAAGCTGGTAATCAAAAAAGTCCGCGAACCGTATGCTTTGCCGATTTCGCTGGCGCTGGTATCGGAAAGTTTGGTGCAAAAACTCGCCGCGTAACCCAGCAATAACAGGGGAATAGCATCTTGTGGCACAGACATCTTGCCTGTGTCTCCTAAAATAGATAAGGCCAAAACTCCCAAAGCGCAAACAGCAGCGGTTAAAGCCGAACCCCAGACATTTTCTGGGCCTCGGGCGCCTGAACGCTTTTCGGCTATGCCTTCTGCTTCTTTTTGGGCTTGGCCGATGCGGGTAACTCCCGAGCCGACAAGAAAGTAAAACATCACCACAGCATAGCCTTGCCATCCCAAACAGCCCCAGATGAGAACCCCCAAAACCCAGGCGTGAAATTGACCAGCCTCCGTGAGCAATTTTTTAGGAGCAATGGTGGCGATCGCGAGTAAAACTGTATTTAGGGCGATCGCCACCAACCAAGGATTAGACCAAGATAAATAATTAAAGAACAATTCTGAATTCTGCATTTAGTACCTCCATGAACCAAGTCTTATTTCATCTTGCCTTCCCCGTGACCGATATTGCGCAAACAAAAGCGTTCTATGTAGACGGGCTCGGCTGCGAACTAGGTCGCGAATCGCCGAATTCTGCGATTATGGGTCTGTGCGGCCATCAAATTGTCGCCCACGTCAGCCGCGAACCTTTGACGCCTCAGCAAGGCATCTATCCCCGGCATTTTGGGCTAATTTTTACTTCCGAAGCTGACTGGGAACGGTTGCTAGAAAAAGCCCAGCAAAACAACTTAAATTTCTATCAAGAACCGAGACGGCGATTTGTCGGTTTGCCTACAGAGCACCGCACTTTCTTCTTAGAAGACCCTTTCCACAATATACTGGAATTCAAGTATTACTGTGAAGCTGAAGCAATTTTTGGGCGCAGCGAATACGCTGAAGTTGGCGATACAGTTTAGTCGATTTTAGATTTTAGATTTGGCTCTACAGATAAATCGGGGAGCTTGAACTAGGGTCAGGCGATTTTAGATTTTAGATTTTAGATTTTAGATTTTAGAATTGAAGAATTTTAGAATTTTAGAATTTTAGAATTGAAGAATTGAAGAATGGGCTTCACAGATAAATCGGGTAGCTTGAACTATGGTCTCCAATTTTTAGTCGTCATTCTGGTGCGTCAGAAGAGTGTTATTTTATATAAAAAAACAACTATCTGCTGACAAGCGAATTTCAAAGGTGGTACCCGCCACGTGATTTATCCGTGGAATCAATCCCAAATCGATTTTCGAAAATCCTCAAGAAAGAGCATTTATCTCGCGCAAGTCAATCTAAAATCTCAAATCTAAAATCTAAAATCGATTGACGCACCCTACAAATTAATTATTAATTTTCAATGGTTCTGACAGTGCTTCAGCCACAGCTTTTAAACTGCTGGAATGCCTCGCCATCATGGCATGGGCGAATACAGACAATTTTACTTCTTTGGCAGCCGATATTTGGGAACTAGAAGCCGGTACGATGATGAAATCCCAATCTGTCCAAATCGAAGTAAAATTGAGCTTTTCCAACAAGGCAGCATCTCGATTTAAATCTTCCAGAAAAGCACTGCCCGGACGCATTTGGATGCAGCCTTTTCCCCAGAGAGTGTAAGCCATCCAAGTACCGCTGTGAGGAGAAGATATGGCAATAAAGCGCTGCACTCGGTTAAGGCCGCCTAACCTTTGCAGGTAGTAGCGAGTTACTAAACCGCCCATGCTCAATCCTACTATATCCAGATGCTGTTCTGACGCAAAGGTTTTGTCTATATAATCTGCTATTTGTTGGGCTAATTCGTCTATGCTGGCGTTGCCCCAACGGGGCGAGAGATTGAGAGTGTAGACTGACCATCCCAGTTGGGTGAGGTAGGCCGACATTTTGTAAAAAATTCCCGATTTTCTGAAGATTCCGTGAATTAGCAAGACTGGGTTGCGGCTGAAATTGCTATTCATTTTTAAGTGGGAATTTTATTTTTAATAGGTGCTTTTAGTTCTTCAACTAATGCGTTAATACTTTGGGGCTCTGTCACCATTTGGCGGTGCAGCAAAACGTTGAGTTTAACCTCTTTGCCTACTGGTAGCTGAGAGCTGTTCGACGGTACAATCATTATGTCAAATGGCGTCCACATTGATGTGAAGTTTATGCGTTTGAGCATTGTCACATCTTGATTCAAATCGCGCAGCAAGCCGCTATCGGGGCGCATATCCAGGTATCCTGGTAGGCGTAGGGAATAGGCGGTGAGGGTGCCGTTGTGAGGGGAAGAGATGGTGATGAAACGCTGTACGCGGTTCATTCCTCCGAGTCGCTGGACGTAGTAGCGGCTGACGATGCCGCCCATGCTGTAGCCTACTATGTCTAAAGATTGTTCTGGATCGAAGGTTTCACTGATGTAGTCTGCGAGTTGCTTGGCCAGAAAGTCGAGGCCGAGGCTGCCGTCGTTGGGAGTGAGGTTGAGGCTGTGGACTGACCATCCGAGTTCGGTGAGGCGGGCCGACATTTTGCTGAAAATCATCTTTGTGTCCCAGATGCCGTGTATCAGGATGACGGGATTTCGATCGAGAGAACTGTTCATTTTGCTGGAAAATTGCTTGCTGATTACAGCATAAATCACTCCCCTAGGGAGTTTTACCACTGCTAGGACAGCTAGGGAATCGGATCGGCAATTAGGGGCAATCGCTAACAAATTCTGAGATTATTGTAAATAAGTGCAAAGCTTTACTGGTATTTATACCTAAAATTTGCTTTGATGAGATAGCTTAACATACAGCACAATGTAAATTTTAATTAAGAAATATAGACAAAGGTTGCCCTACCTCGTAATCTAACTTTGTTGACAAGCTTGTACAAATTTCTCTAAAAGAACAAAAGGAGTAAGTGTAATGTTTGGTTTTATCAAAAATTTCTTCGGCGGTATTTTCGGCTTTCTCGGCAGACTGTTGGGCTTTAAAAAGTCTGAATATTTCCTAGATTTGGGCGACTCAGGAGCGAAGGAACCAGCAAAAGTTGAACCCGCAAAGGCTGAGCCTGTTGTTGCCAAGAAGCCTGAGCCTGTTGCGAGCGCACCAGCAAAAGTTGAGCCAGTTAAGTCTGAGAAGTCAGAACCGGCTAAGAAGGCTAAGGTAGAGAAAAAGTCTAAGAAAGAAAAGGAACCAGTCGCTAGCGTTCCTGCTAATAATGCGGAACCCGCTAAGATACCTGCTGCTGCAACTAACGGGAAAGCGCCGAGTCAAGCTGAACCTATTCGGACTTTTGCTCCTAATAATTTAATGCCGACACCAACTGCAAGTCGTCGCAGTCCCGGCCCCAGCATGAATAATTTCCGGGAAATGGCTCGTCAGGTGAAAACGAAGTAAAAAATTGGGAATTGGTAATAGGGAATGGGGCATTGGATAATTCCAAATGCTGGCGTTAAAATTAAAAAAATGGCATTACTCATTTTTAATTTTAACTCTTTGTTCTATTCCCTATTTTCTTGGTTTCTGAGGAAGGCTAATCCGCTGTATAGCTGAAAAGCTGCGTCCCAAGGAGTTTCGGATTTGCGATCGACCTCTACATGAGATTCGATCTTGCTCAACATCTGCGTGTAATCGATCACTGTCTCGGCAAATGAAGTAAATTCTGACCAAACTGTAACGTCAAGCTGTTGGTCAAGTATTTCCAGTAAGTTATTCCAGTTAATTCTGGTGGTACTTTGAGGGATTTGTTTGGATTTTTGAGAACGGGATTTTTGGTTTTTGGGATGGGCTAAACCAGGGATATCTGCTGAAATTTGGGTGAAGTCAACGCCTTTTTGAAATTCGTAACTTTGGTCAGAAATTCGCAGAATGCAGTTTCTGCTGGGAATGTGCAAGTCGCAGATTTGAGCGTAATCTTGCCTGATCTCTTTGTGGCGAAATTGATCCTTTCGCCGGTGGGGCGAGTAGTCCATGATTTCGATGAACATCGGTAACAAGCCTTCTACTCTTTGGGTAACTTCTGACCAGTTAAACTCGATCGCACCGAGTCTATCGAGTTTATCTTTGCAAACAACGGCTGGGGAAGACAGAGACTGGAAGTGTTGCACTCGGAAGATTTGGATTTTTTGAATATCGCTTAGGGTTGCCCAAAATACGGGAATGCTGGCGTTGAGGAGTTCTTGACCGTAAATTCGGAGTTCGGCAATGGGACCTGTTTTGTAGAGTCTCCAGCCGCGGCTTTGGATTTGCATCCGGGTTGTGTAGGCGTCGATTTTGAAGATTCTGCTGATATTTTGTACGGCTGCAGCTTTCTTTTCGGGGCTAACTGGTTCGAGGATGAGGAGTCCGGGTTCGAGGTTGCTGGGGTCGTTTTTGGCGGTTTGTATGGCTTGTTGGCGCAGGTTTTGTTGTGCGGTTTCAATCCGTTGAATAGCTTGGCGCGTCTGGGAGACTATTTTGGGGTTGGTGATGTCGCGGAGTATTTGTTTGTAGGTTGTTTGGGCTTTTTCGAGGTTGTTGGTGAGTTCGTAGTAGCGGGCCATGTAGTATTGTACCCAGGGATTTTGGGGGGATTCTTTTTGCAGTTGTTTGATGAGTTGGGCAGCTTGTTTGTACTCTTTACTCTCTAGGGCGGCGGCTATTTGGTTGATGTCTGTCATGGCGGTTGTGGGAATGGCGTTGTTTCTATCTTGGCTGATGTTTGGTTGGTTCCGCTACTGGTTAACAAGTTTGGCTTTTTTCGTTTGGGATTTTGGGCTGGTGGGAAAATTTAAGATTTGGATTTTTTAACCGCAGATGTATGCGGATGAACGCGGATGAACGCGGATGTGTAGAGAGGGATGTTGAGTGGATGTGAAAATAAATATAAGTTAATGTTGATTGGAATTAATGCTTAAGCTGTAGGAACCTTTGCTTGTACGATCGCTTCCTTTCACAAGTATTTTATAAGTGCCGTTACTAGGCAATTTTAGGGTTAGTTGAGACTCTCGGCGATTCTGGGAGTTGCCTGTTTTTTCGGCAATTTTTTTGCCGCTGGTGTCGAACAGTGTTATGTTGTGGTCGAATGCTCTGCTTTTGAGGTCGATGGTGATAGATTGACCTACCCGTCCTTGAAATGTGTGTTGGCGGGTTTCGCCTTCTTTGAGGGTTCCCTGCTGCTGTAGGATGGAAAGGGAGGTGAGGAATGGGCGATCGACGTTGCTCAATTCTAAGCCGTAATTTGTCACGGGTGCTTCGGGACCATTTCCTTCTCTGACTGCGATGATAAAGGCTGTTTTGTGGTTGGGGTCTCGGACTATTTTGTCAATGAAATTGGCTTGTATTTTTGGTTCATTTATAGGTTTTGGTTGGTTGAAATTTGGTTGTGATATACAAAGAAGTACGCCTCCATCTTGATAGCGGGCGGCGTAAAACCAGTAGTTTTGACCGTTAGTTGTAATTTCGTTTCTGCTAAAGATGGTGAATCTTTCAAGTTGCGGTAATTGCTGGTTGCGCTGGCAATTTTTATTGATGTAGATTTGGTTGGCTGATGGCTGTTGCTGGGCAAAAACTTCTGGTACGGTCGGGGTTACAATTGCTGAGATGATGGTGAGGGTGAGGGTGAAGGGCGAGCGGCTTTTCATAAATACTTGTTTATCTTTATTCTTGTCAGGTGTTGTACGGTTTACTTCCTATTTTATCTGTCTTTTAAATACTTTTCTAATTCCGCAGTGCGCTGTTTTGTCAGGCGTTCCAAACATTGATTTAGGAAACCTCCATAACCCGTACCGCCACGACTTTTATAAACTTCAAATTCACAGGTTTTATCTCTTAATTTAATCCACCCTATTTGTGCTTCGGAAAGTAGCGCCCGCTCTTCGCCACTCAAGTGGGAAATCAGTTGTTTGTAAACCTCGTTCAGTCGTTTATCCGAGGCTTCGTAATTCAACCGAATACAAGCTCTGACTTCTACATCTCCTTGCGGCCGATCGCAATTAATCTGTTGAGCAATGGGAAAAATCGGAGATTGTGCACAAACTGATGTTGTACCGCAAATTGACAAAAGCGCGTGAAACGAAGCTATTCCGTAGGGAATCGACCAAAAGGGCGATCGATGTTTCCTAAACTCTATTTTCATTGCCCGTCAACCCACCTATCTGATGAATTCTTTGTTATTTGTTGATGTTAGCACTTCTCAAATGCCGCGCTAACTAAAGATAAAGCCACAATCGGTGCTGTCACTGCTCTTAAAATTCTACTACCCAAAGAAACAGCTTCAAAACCAAATTCGATCGCTCTTTCCACTTCACCCTCAGTCCATCCACCCTCGGGTCCAACAGCAATCACAATCGATAATTCTCCCCCAGCCGGGGGCGGGCACGGCGACACTGCCCCTACAAAGGGGGGCTCGAAACTACCAATCAAACAATCCCACAAATGCCGATTTTCACCGCGAGCAACACACATAAATCGATATTTTTGACCGCAATCTTTGACAGCAATATTAAATGAAACTGGATCTAAAATTGTCGGCACAATTTGGCGTTCCGACTGTTCCACCGCCTCCGCAGCAATTCTTTTCCACCTTGCCACCTTCTGAGAACTCGGTTTGAGTAAAGTTCGATCGCTCGTCACGGGCATTATACTTGCCACCCCCAACTCCACCGCCTGCCTCACAACCTCATCAAAGCCGTTTCCCTTGGGCAAGGCTGCCATTAAAGTTACTTCCACGGGTAGCTCTCTGTTCACAGCTATCTCCTCTGCTATGGAGGCAAATAACCCGGTTTCCCGCTCTTCGAGGACGGCTGACCACCAATGTCCTCGGCCGTCTATGGCAATAAATCGATCGCCTGTTTGCAAACGTAGCACTCGATTTAAATAATGCTGCTGTTCCCTGGTTAAGTCGATTGTGCGATCGCAAATTTGAGTGGCGGTAACTGCTAATCTTTGTAATTGAGCCATTGGATTTTGGATTGCTCTTTGCTTAATATATTTTTTTATTTAACCGCAGAGAACGCAGAGAACGCAGAGAACGCAGAGGAAGAGAGGAAGAGAGGAGATAGGTTTTTGGTTTGTAATTTCATACCACATTTGTCTTTCATATCATGTCCTGTCGATTACCCGACCTCAGGTAGGGGCCCGTGAGCAAACAATATCTGCCAACAATCTCCAATCTCAAAAACCCGCCCGGCCGGGATATTATGGTCAATCGATCGGACATGATATCAGTCCCCCTCTGCTAGGATTTCGTTTCTACCGCGGACTTTTATGTACGAAAAAATAAAGCTGTTATGAATTAATAAAGGCAAAGCATCTACAACTGGAATTATTTTACAAATTCAAGTTTTTTTCTGCAAATGCTCTGCCTTTATATTACTTTTGACAGAAGTCTATTGAATACAATCGAAAATCGGCTTATCCTTCCTCCTTAATCTTCTTTAAGTAAGTAGAAATCGCCTCTGTAGCTAGCTGTGTGATCGGCTTGCCCTGACGGGCTGCTTCTTCTTTGAGCTCGTTGTAGATTTCATCGCGGACGCTAATTCGACGGCGGACTTTGCCACCGCTAGCAGTGGCAGTCTCGTTGCCGTCATCGTTACTAGACGTAACTTCTAATTCATTAATCTCAGTTGTCATCGAGTCAGCAGATTGGTAGTTGGTTACAAATTGACGGATAGATTCTAACCCGACGCGATCGCAAAAATTGCCAAAACTCTCGCTCAGTTGCCGTTTTTGCTTGAAATAAACAAAAATCGGCTCGAGAAAAGCTTCAAAATCCTTGACGTGCAGCTTTTCCTCAATTGCTTTTGCCAGCCGCGTTTGCGAGGGAGAACCGCCCAGCCAAATCTGGTAGGATTCCGGCGAACTCCCGACAAACCCCAATTCTGCCATATAAGGGCGGGCGCATCCATTTGGGCAACCTGTCATCCGCACCACCAAATGCTCGTCTTCTAAGCCCACTTTGGTCAAAAGTGCCCGAATCCGCTCTAAAATACTCGGCATCACGCGCTCGGACTCGGTAATCGCCAGCCCGCAAGTCGGCATTGCCGGACACGCCATCCCATAGCGCACTAAGGGGTCGATGGCAGTTTCTGACTCAATGCCACATTGATCGAGTATTCCCTGAATTTCTTGTTTGATATCGGGCGAAATATCGTAAATCAGCACGTTTTGGTGTGGTGTCGCCAGTACCGGCAAGTTGTACTTCTGCACAATTTCCCGCAAAGCCGTTTTTAGCTGAAATGAACCTTCATCCTTGATCCGGCCATTATTCACAGAAATGCCGACAAACAACTTGCCGTCTCCTTGTTCGTTCCAGCCCAAGAAATCCAGATACTTCCACTCAGGCAGCGGTTTAAAGGCTTCTAGCGGCTTGCCAAAATATTCGGCTACTTTTTCGCGGAACCACTGTACACCTTTGTCGTTAATCAGGTACTTTAGCCTCGCGTGCCGTCTGTCTGTGCGATCGCCAAAATCTCTTTGGGTTGCTACAATTGCCTTGACCAAATCGTAAACATCATCCTTGGCAACATAGCAAATCTCATCAGCAACCCGCGCAAAAGTTTCTTCTTTATTGTGAGTACGGCCCAAACCGCCGCCAGCAAACACGTCAAAACCTTGCAACTCGCCAGCTTTATTGGTAATTACCACTAAGCTCAAATCCTGAGAGTACAAGTCAATTGAATTGTCTCCGGGTACGGTAACGGCACACTTGAACTTCCGCGGCATATAATGGCTGCCGTAAATCGGTTCTTCTTTGTCGCTAAAGATTGTGCCGTTGCCGTTTTTCTGTCTCGCAGCCTTCACTGCGGGGTCTTCTTCGGCCGAAACAGCTTTTTCGCCGTCCAACCAAATTTCATAATAAGCACCGGTTTGCGGTGTCAGCAAATCGGCGACATTGTTAGCGTATTGCAGCGCATACTTGTATTCTGGGCGATTTTTGTACGGGGCTGGCGGTGCCATGACGTTGCGGTTCAAGTCGCCGCAAGCTCCCAAGGTTGACCCCATATTTTTAATAATTGAGGAAAACACTGTTTTTAGATTTTTTTTCAACACCCCGTGCAGTTGGAAACCTTGGCGCGTTGTGACGCGGATCGTGTGGTTGCCGTATTCTTCAGATAGCTTGTCTAAGGCTAAGTATAATTGCGGCGGGGTGAACCCGCCGGGATTGCGGGTCCGGAGCATGAACTGATAGTCTTTTTCTTGTCCTTTAACTCGATTGTCGCGGTTGTCTTGCTGGTACGAACCGTGAAATTTGAGAATCTGAATCCCGTCTTCGGTGAAGTGGGTGGTTTCTTGTAACAGTTCAGTCGCAACGGGTTCTCGTAAGTAGTTGCTCCGTTCTTTCAGACCTTCTGATTTAGAGGGCTTGCGCGCAACTGGGGTTGATATGGAAGATGTGATCATGGGAATGTGTAGTGCCAGTTATAATTAGATACAGCCGATCGAATATTTCTTGACAATTTGACACTTGACAAATTTGCACTTGACAAATCTCCTCAGAAATGCTGTGTCGGATCTGTTGAGAACTCGGTTAACAACTAAGTTAATAACGGTAATCCGCTAGGAATTCTGATGGTGCTTAATTGTAACACGATCGAGTCCGGGCTGAAAAGTTGTAATCCAGAGTTTATACTTTCGATCGCTTAACTTCACAAAACTTTAGAAATAATTAACCTCAACCTTTGAAACTATGTCACTGTATGACGAAGATACCTTTGTGGTCTTAGAAACAAACCAGCCAGAGCAGTTTTTGACTGCCGCAGAACTGTTAGAAAAGCTGAAAGCTGTGTTAGCCCAGGAACACGAAGATTTGCCGCAGGACGTGCAGAAAATATCTGGCGTGGAAGCTCAAGCCAAGTATTTAATTGATACTTATTGTGAATTAGATGTCGGGCCGGGAAAATTTTTGCAGTGGTATGCAGTGCGTCTAGAAAAGTAATTTTGGGCATCGCGCATTGGGCACTTATACTGAGCGTAGTCGAAGTATCGGCCATCGGAAATTCGGAATTGGTAACAGTTAGCAGTCAACAATTCTTCAATTCTTCAATTCTTCAATCCAAAATCCAAAATCTAAAATCTAAAATGGGTTAATCTTCTAACTGTTGAACAGATGATACTTCAACTGCGGTAACATCGATCGTACCGGGCGGTGTCAAGCGGCTAAAATGACCTTGCTCTATTTTCAGAGGTTCGCCGCAGTTGGCACACTGAAACTGAGTTTGATTTAAAGCTGTAAATTCGTATTGACAAACTGGACACTTGTCCTCAATTAAATTTCGTTTCAGCCACCACTGAAGCGCGAAAACTGCGACTACAGGTGTCAGCAGCAAAAAAGCTACTACAATCAACAATGATTTAACTACCCAACCCAAACCAATTGACACCAACAAACAGGCGATGCCCAGCAGTATCAGCCAATTGCTAATACGGGGTAGTTTTAAAGATATTTTGGGGGTGCCTTGGTTCACGGTGGTCTCCTTGGGTGTCTTTGCAGGTAGGCATAACTCTATCCTACTCAGAAATTCAGGCGGTCGATCGAGTTAATTTTCCCATTGTACACCCAGAAACCGCTCTCTACGGCATAAGTTTATCTGAGACAGAGGGTTGAAAATTTCCTTGTAAGGATTGACAAAGGGATTCAAAACTAAATCTTGCCAGGGTTTGTTCCCTCAACCAGCGCCGATCGCACCTTTTATCCTCCCCTCGCAGCATTTCCACACAAGCAACCGCTACTGCTGCTGAATCTCGGTGGGGAACTCGCCATCCCAGTTTACCATCTTGCAGGGGATCGGCTGACCCGTCCGCGTCCCCCGCCAGCACGGGTACTCCGCAAGCTAGCGCTTCCAAATAAACTATACCGAACCCTTCCTGGGAGGGCATTACATAAGCATCGGCCAACTGGTAATGTGCTGCTAAATTTTCTGTCGGTACAAAACCCGCAAATATTACTCTTTCGGTAACTCCCAAATCATCAGCGAGTTTGGCTAATCTCGAGCGATCGTCTCCGCGTCCAATAACTAAGTATTTCACATTCGGAAAAGTTTTGGCTATTTGCGCCAAAGCTTGAATTGTGACATCGACGCCTTTGTAAATATCAGTCGATCGCAATCTGGCTACAGTCATCAATATTTTAGCACCCACCAAATTGTACTGCTCTAATAAATCCTCTGGCCCGGGTTCTGTCGTAAATATATTTTCATCTACCGTACAAGGCACTATTTGGAACTTTTCGGGATTTAATTGGTTAATTTCGCAAGTGCGATCGCGCGTGTACCTGCTTATAGTCCAAATACTGTCAGCTTTACTCATTGCTGTTTGATATTTGGGCTCAAGCGGTTCCCACACTTCCTTGCCGTAAGTTAAAATTGTGTAGGGAATTCCCAAGGGTTGGCACAGAATTTGAATTAGCGGTGCGAGTTTGATGTGACCGCAAAAAACCCGCTGCGGTCGTTTTTGCAGCAACCGAGTTAGTAATACTTTAGCAAACTTAAGACGACCCAACCCGGGATTCTCGGTTTTGAGGTAATAAAATTTCAGATTTTTTGACTCGTAAGGATTGTTGCAGTCTTCGGCATCTCGCAACAGCAAAACTTCAGCTTGGGGCGGCGAGTTTGTCCCTGCGGTTATGGACAGGTAAGCTTTGAGAATGTCTTTAACGTAGGATTGAATCCCGCCTTCGCTGGCAAATATTTCGAGGAAACAGAATAGGTGATTTGCCGATCGCATCTGTGATTTACCCATTGACAGCGCAGACAATTATTGCAGTATAGTGATTTTGCCGGTCCGGGCGATCGCCATTATCCAGAGCTTTTAAACCATGTCATGATGACTCTAATTGCAGGTTTTACAGGCAAATATTTGACTCGCCTACTCTCACCGTTGGTTTTGAGCGACTATCTGCTTTTTTACTAGGGCTTTTTAACCGGCTGCATCGGTAAGTGCGAAACTTTGTTTGCAGTTTACTATAATCTACCATAATTGACTGTAAACTTAATGATTTTTTACAAAATTCTACCCCAAGCAAAATTTAAGATTTATTAAGTTGGCGCTGCGCGTCCCACCCGACTGCGAATTAGCATATCGGTGCCGATCGAGGAGCTCGGCTCTTTAGTTTTTGGTAAAAGTATTGTCTATCCACAGATAGATATAGAGCCAGTATTTAATTGTTATCATCAGCAACATAGAGAGTTAGATTTAATATGACTCTGCCAGGTTTTAAAAGCAATTTCTGAAAGATTTTGTCGAAAATATTCTCCTAAAAATTTCTCACGCATTGCCAAGAAAATAATGCTCATAAAGCATTAAAAAAAATATAAATATCGTTGATTATTTTGGCATCGAGGAGATAGTTTGAATATTCAGATCTTTTCGGTTTACAAAAGTAGTCTGGCGAGCCGAGTGAGAAACTTTTACGAGCAGAAAATAAACACGATCTAGTACAATCATGTACAAAGAAAAGCGGCTCACCTAAAACAATAGGTATTCGAGCTTAAACCTAACAAAAGCTAATGTTAGGTTGGCAAGGTCATATTTACGAGCGACTCTCTCCAAACGAGCCTTCATTGGAGTTTGAGGTGAAACGAGTAACGATCGCACTCAGTCTTTTTAGTCTACTCAGCAGCACCCTGGCAAGTTGCACCGCAGCTTCCCAGAACGCTCAAAACAGCACACAACCAAGCAACTCCGAACTTTCATCAGTTGCTGTAGCAGTCCGCGACCTCGGCAATCCATTCTTCGTACAAGTTGGCAAAGGCGCTGAGGCCGAAGCCAAGAAACTCGGCGGTGCAAACGTGAGGACAACTCTCGTTTCCAGCGGCGACGATTTAAATCAGCAATTCAATCAAATCGAAAACTTTATTGCCTCGAATGTCGGCATGATTGTACTCAATGCGGCAGACACCAAAGGCATTGCCCCCGCTGTCGAAAAAGCCAAGCAAGCCGGAATTCCGATAATTGCAGTTGATACCGCCGCCGAGGGAGGCGTGGATGCCACAGTTACTTCAAATAACGTGCAAGCTGGCGAAGTAAGCTGTCAATATATAGCCGATCGCTTGAAAGGAAAAGGCAGCGTTGTGATTATCAACGGGCCTCCCGTCGCTTCAGTCGTCGAGCGAGTTCAGGGGTGCCAGAGTGTCTTCTCCAAATATCCCGAGATCAAGGTTCTTTCCAAAGATCAGAACGCAGAAGGCAGCCGCGATGGCGGATTGAGAGTGATGAGCGATGTCCTTACTTCTTTCCCAAAAATTGATGCTGTTTTTGCAATTAATGACCCCTGTGCCATTGGTGCAGAATTAGCGGCCAAACAAGCACAAAGAAGCGAGTTCTTTATTGTGGGAGTCGATGGTGCACCGGAAGCTTTAGATGCCCTCAAGCAAAACAACAGTCTCTTTGTGGCTACAGCAGCTCAAGATCCATTTCGCATGGCAGCCAAGGCAGTTGAAGTCGGAAACGACATTCGGAAAGGAAAAAAGCCAGCCAATCCAAACATTCTGATTCCAGTCGCGCTGATCGATCGCGAAAACGTCCATCAACATAAAGGCTGGACTAGCGAGTGACCATTAGTGTCAACTTAAGCTGTCAGTCCGGCAGTCCGCCAGGGACTGAAGTCCCTGGCTAATAGCTAAAGTCCTCTGAAGAGGACTCAGAAGAAGAATTTTCAGACTCATTAGACCTCTCCCAAAAAGCCTGTCAAGAACAGGCATCTTGCCTGTTCCACAACAATTCTGGGAGATATCTATTAGTCCTCTTCAGAGGACTTTAGCTTTGAGGCAGGGGTTTCAACCCCTGCCGGACTGCGGGAAAGAGCGTGGAAAGTTGGCATCAATGGCAAGTGACATCCTCCTACACCAAATTTACGATGGTAAATAGCACTATAAATTCAATCCAAACCAAGCCCGTCCTCGAAATGCAAGGTATTAAAAAAACCTTTAACGGTTTTATAGCCTTGCACGATGTAAATATCACCGTTTACCCGGGCGAAGTCCACGCCCTCATGGGGGAAAACGGCGCGGGCAAAAGTACGCTGATGAAAATTCTGGCGGGAGCGTACATAGCCGATGCAGGCGAAATCAGAATTGAGGGCAAAGCTGTTAAGATGACAGACCCCGGTCAAGCCAGAGATTTAGGGATAGCGATTATTTATCAAGAACTCAATCTCGCCCCCAATCTGACAGTTGCTGAAAACATTTTTATGGGCAGCGAACTGAAGAAAGGAGGTACATTTCTCGACCAAGATGAAATGCAGCGTAGGGCCGCTGAGGTCTTGAAAAACCTCGATGCAAATTTTGAGGCGGGAGACCTGGTTTCGACACTTTCAATTGCCGAACAGCAGCAAGTGGAAATAGCTAGGGCGCTCAAAGACAACAGCCGAATTTTAGTGATGGACGAGCCGACGGCCGCGCTTTCAGACCGCGAAACAGATAAGCTTTTTGAAGTGGTTCGCCGCTTGCGGAATGAGGGCATTGCTATTATTTATATCAGCCACAGAATGGCAGAAATTTATGCCCTTGCCGATCGCGTGAGCGTCATCCGAGATGGCGGGTATATTGGCTCTCTTGAAAAGCACGAAATTTCGGCAGAACGCCTGGTGGAAATGATGGTGGGTCGTTCTTTACAGGATTTGTACGAAAACAAGCATCAAATAACACCGGGTGCAGTTGTTCTTGAGGTAACAAATTTAAGCGACGGCCACAAAGTAAAGCCTGCCAGTTTTCAACTTTATGCGGGCGAAATTCTGGGTTTAGCGGGTTTAGTTGGCGCTGGCAGAACAGAACTTGCCCGCCTGATTTTTGGTGCAGATCGGAAGGTAAGCGGTGAAATAAAACTGGAAGGTCGTCATCTCAATGTCTCGACACCAAATGAAGCAATGGCCGCCGGAATTGCTTACGTGCCAGAAGACCGCAAGGCTCTCGGACTATTTTTGGAGGCAAGTTCGGGTGAGAATATCACCATGAACGTCCTCGATAGAGAAGCAAAAGCTGGCATTATTAACTCAAATTTTTTGTTAAAAGTTGTCAATGATGCTATTAATAATTTGCAGATTCGCCTGGCAAGTCCGAGCATCAGGGCAATGGATCTTTCTGGGGGAAATCAGCAGAAGTTGCTGCTAGCCCGTTGGTTGGCTATCAACCCAAAGGTACTTTTGCTAGATGAACCGACGCGGGGTGTGGACATTGGCGCAAAAAGCGAAATTTATCGAATTATTAGCGATTTGGCAGCCAAAGGTGTGGCTATTTTGATGATTTCTAGCGAACTGCCGGAAATTGTGGGAATGAGCGATCGCGTCTTAGTGATGCGAGCAGGAAGCCTTGTCGGTGAAGTAGGCGGCTCGACTGGGGAAAAGATTACGCAAGAAAACATTATGGCTTATGCCACTGGTGCAAAAGAGGTAGTAAAATCATGAGTCAAACGCAAACAAAAACCAGCAGAAGTTCAGGGAGCGATCGGCAGAAAGCGAGCCAAGTCGTAGCTTGGAAAAAATTCATCCAAGTTGCCGGTATCCTGCCGATTTTGGTTGCCATCTGTGTAATTTTTTCCCTGGTAACGCCCAACTTTCTTTCCGTAGGAAATTTGATCAATGTCATTCGGCAAGCATCGATCAATATTGTCCTAGCTACTGGCATGACTTTTGTGATTTTGACTGGCGGAATTGACCTTTCAGTCGGGTCAATTTTGGGCGTGACGGCAGTTGTCGGGGTGCTGGTTTCCTTAGTTCCTGGTCTGGGTTGGTTTGCCGTACCGGCTGCGTTAATAGCCGGAGTCTTTTTGGGATTGCTTAACGGGTCCCTAGTTGCCTATTTAGGTTTGCCTCCGTTCATCGTCACCCTCGGTTCTTACACAGCTTTGCGGGGAGTTGCTTATTTAGTCGCTAACGGCACTACCGTTATCAATAGAAATCTGAATTTTGCTTGGATAGGTAACAGTTATGTCGGTCCTATTCCCTGGTTGGTTATTATCGCTTTCCTCGCAGTTTTAGCGAGTTGGTTTGTCTTGCGGCGGACTGTTCTCGGGAGGCATATTTACGCCGTGGGAGGCAACATCCGGGCAGCACGGTTGACAGGTATTAAGGTGAGTCGGGTGCTGTTATTTGTCTATGGCGTGAGTGGGTTGCTTTCTGGTTTAGGTGGAATTATGAGCGCGTCGCGCCTCTACAGTGCGACGGGGATGTTGGGGCAAGGCTACGAATTAGATGCGATCGCTGCTGTAATTTTGGGAGGAACGAGTTTTACAGGTGGAATTGGCACTATTTGGGGTACTTTGCTCGGGGCTTTAATTATTGCCCTGCTCAACAATGGACTAACTCTCATGAATGTGTCTTTCTTCTGGCAGTTAGTTGTGAAAGGTCTGGTGATAATTATCGCAGTGACGATTGACAAAGTTCGCACCGGTTCAAGCGCAGCCTAGGGGAATCCAACCCCCCCCAGCCCCCCCAAGGGGGAAAAGGAAGAAGGAAGTTCCGAAAAGGATTCTGTAACGAATTTAACGGATGTAACTGAGATATTGCACCTTTCTCAATTACTTGTTTAGGAACGGGCAAGATGCCCGTTCCACAAAGAGTGAATTTTATTGTGGAACGGGCATCTTGCCCGTTATTGAGAATGATGCAATATCGGTTTTTATGCGGAGCTTTGTCCTATGCAAATCCAGCATTTTCCTCACCTGATTACTGCTTTTATAGTGGGAACGCCTGGTGTATTTCTACTAACATCATTACCAAGTTTTGCTGCACCAATTGATAGATTAGTTGCTCCTGAACCGTTAAATACTTTGGCAGAAGAACCCTTCGCACAGGTGAATTCTGTCTCTCAACTCTCGGATGTAAAACCGACTGACTGGGCGTTTCAGGCGCTGCAATCTCTGGTAGAACGCTACGGCTGCATTGCCGGTTATCCCGACGGCACTTACAGAGGAAACCGGGCTATGACTCGCTACGAATTTGCAGCAGGATTGAATAGCTGTCTCGATCGAGTCAGCGAACTAATTGCCGCCGGAACAACCAACCTGATTACTGGGGAAGATTTAGCGATCGTCCAAAAACTGCAAGCAGAATTTGCAACTGAATTATCGGTGTTGCGGGGTCGAGTCGATACTCTCGATGCACGCACAGCACAACTAGAAGCGAATCAGTTCTCCACCACAACTAAGCTGAATGCGGAAATTATCGTGGTGGTAACAGATACCTCGGGTAACAGTGTTGGGGATTCGCGCGATCGCACCAACACTATTATTGCCAACCGGGGCCGATTAAATTTTGAAACCAGCTTCACCGGTCGCGATATGCTGAGAACCCGTTTGGAATTCGGCAACTTGGGCAGGAGGATTGCCGATGAGACGGGTACAAATATGACGGCCTTGAACTTTGATGGCAATACCGACAACACAATCACCGTCCCTCACGTATTGTATGTAACGCCGCTGACCTCTAATCTGGCGCTGACCGTCGGCCCGACAGGTGTCGGGTATCCCGATATTACGGATTTGCTGACTCCTCCCACGATCGCTACCGATAGTGAGGGAATTCCCTCGAAGTTCGGACAATACAATCCCCTCTACCGCCGGGGAGGTGGCGGTGCTGCTGTCAACTGGACGATCGTCAAAAACCTCACCCTGACTGTAGGCTATATAGCAGGAAATCCCAATCTCTCGCAGTCAAGTAACGGTTTATTCAACGGTTCGTACAACGCTTTGGTTCAGCTTGCCTACCGGGGCGATCGCGGAGCCATTGGCGTAGCCTATTCTCGTACTTTTGCACCAAGCGGTAAAGCCGATATCACAGGCGGTACGGGCAGTTTTCTGGCTGCGCGACCCTTTGGGGACAATATTGCTACATCCAGCGATACTGTAGGCGTACAAGGATTTTACCGCCTTGCTCCCCGCTTGCAAGTTCACGGTTGGGGCGTTTATACTCGCGCCAATGCAGAAAATTCCGGTGTTAGCAGCGTTTCTGATGGTAGAGGTGGCTTGGTTTTGCTAAATGTTGACGGCGGCGATCGCGCTGATATTGTGTATGCAGCGATCGGTATAAGTTTCCCAGATGTGGGAGGTGAAGGCAACCTACCCGGGATTTTGGTGGGTTTGCCAGGTCGCGTGACGAGCAGTAGTGTGCGCCGCGAGCGAGATACTTCCTATCACATTGAAGCCTTCTATCGCTTTCAGGTCAACGACAACATTTCCATCACCCCTGCTGTTTGGGTAGTGGTTAATCCTGAGAATGACAGCCGCAACGACACTCAATGGGTTTGGTTGGTTCGCACAGGCTTTAACTTTTAACCGGAAAGACATTTTAGGACTTACCAACCTAGTCCTGGACGCAAAAACCCAGTTTCTTAACGTAATTGCCTCATTTGAGACGACGAGCGCGAGAAACCGGCTTTTTTAGACTGAGAGTGCGTCCAGGACTTCAATCCCATGCCACAACAAAAAACCCCAGCCATCGCTGGCTGGGGTAAAAAATTATCAGGGTGCATCTACTAATATTTGCCAGTATAGCAGATCTTTGGGGGGTGTAACCCTTCATGGGTAACACCCAACGGCAAAACTCATCAGAATAATTTATAATTGATAGCGCAAATGATTGACAAAGCTTCTATATCATCTGGTTTTGTCCCAGCCGATCTAAAATTTAAGATTTAGAATAAATCTGTGCTAGACCTCAAATTAATCCGAGAAAACCCGCAAGCCGTGCAAGAAAGCCTCAACCTGCGCGGAGGTAACTATGAAATCGAGGCGATTTTGCAACTAGACAGACAGCAGCGGGAGTTGGAAGGCAAGCGATCGCAACTGCAAGCCCGCAGCAACGAAATCGCCAAACTCATAGGTCAAAAAAGAAAATCGGGTTTACCCCTCGAATCTCCCGAAATTCAAACTTTGCAAGCAGAAGGCAACGAAGTCGGCACCGAGTCAAACGAACTGCAAGCAAAGGAAAAAGACCTAAAAGCTCAAATAGAAGCTTTATTGCTGCCGCTGCCAAACTTGCCGGGCTCCTCAACGCCGATCGGCAAAAATGAAGAGGAAAACGTCGAAATCCGGCGCTGGGGAGACGAATACATTCCCCAAAATACGGGGATTTTGCCGCACTGGGAAATCGGCGAAAAGTTAGGAATTCTCAACTTTGAACGCGCTGTCAAAATTTCTCAACCCCGCTTTGTCGCCTTAATGGGAGCTGGTGCAGCCCTGGAAAGAGCGATAATTCAATTCATGCTCGACCGCCACACAAAAGCCGGTTATGTAGAAGTCATTCCCCCATTTTTAGTTAACACCGAATCCCTCACTGCTACGGGTCAATTGCCAAAATTTGCTGAAGAAAGTTTCAAGTGCGACCAAGACGATTTGTGGCTGATTCCTACTTCCGAAGTTTCGGTGGTCAATTTGTACAGAGGTGAAATTTTGACAGCCGAACAGTTGCCAATTTATCACTGTTCTTATACTCCTTGTTTTCGGCGCGAAGCTGGCAGTTACGGCAAAGATACGAGGGGATTAATTCGGCTGCACCAATTTAATAAAGTTGAATTGGTAAAACTCGTGCATCCGAGTACCTCCGAGGCAGAGCACGAAAAGTTAGTGCAGGATGCTGAGTCCGTTTTGCAGGCGCTGAAACTGCCTTATCGGGCGATCGCACTATGTACAGGCGACTTGGGTTTCGCGGCAGCCAAAACCTACGATTTAGAGGTGTGGCTGCCATCTGCTGGCAAATACCGCGAGATTTCCAGTTGTTCCAACGTCGCAGATTTTCAGGCGCGGCGGGCAAATATTCGCTTTAAAGAAACGGGGAAAAAAGGCACTCAATTCGTTCACGCCCTTAACGGTTCCGGTTTAGCTATAGGCCGGACAATGGCGGCAATTTTGGAAAATTACCAGCAGCCGGACGGGACTGTAAAAGTGCCGGAAGCCTTACAACCCTATTTAGGTCGCGAGGTTTTGTAAACAATTTCGTAGTGATGACTTCAGTCCTAATCGAAGAAGAAACTAGGACTAAAGTTCTTACTACGAACCAGTTAATTAGGACTAAAGCTCTTACTACAAAATGAGATTTGATATTAGATAAAATCCGGTGGGATCCGAATTCATATTACCGAAAGTCAGGACACAGCGCCGTGGCGTTTCCCGACAATCAATCGAGCGATAGTTACATCTTTTATCCAGGAAGATTGATTATTTTGGGGTAGGGAAACGGCACGATGCGGTGTCCAGAGTTGGTGGGAGCCAACAGTCATTAATCATTAGTCCTTAGTCATTAGTTATCAGTCAACAGTCAACAGTCATCAGTCATCAGTCAACATTCAACAGTCAACAGTCAACAGTCATCAGTCAACAATCACGGACGGTGCAACCGGAATTGATATTACTTACAGTTTACCTAATGTTTCCTTGATATCCAGCGCCAAAAATCTATCCAATGCTAGATAGATCCAATAAACAGATAACTGACTATCGGTGCTAGTCTTCTGAAATCCCAAAGCCATGGCCTGTTTTTCGTACTGGGGGTGCATTATCAGCGTGTGCAAGTCGCAAAGATTGGGAAAATCTGTTTGCATTTCAACTAAAACTTTCTGTGTGTCTTCGAGGAAAGCAATTTGGTATTCTGAGAAATACTGCGGATCTATCATCCAACTGCGGACAAATACTGACTGACAATTTTTATCGCCTGGTAGCGCCATATTGAAAGGATCGATATCGGAAAGTGAACTTAAATGAAGGCTTTTGCTAGGAGCGTTAAAAAAATTTACTTCTGATTCGCTAGCCGTGGGATAAAGTAAGTAAAACCCGACTGGATTGAGATTATCGCAGCGGCGCAAAACTCGCATTCCTTTTGAGTATTGACTAGCCAAAAGCCGGAGGATTTTAGCAATTTTGTAGGGAACGGCGTTAGTGTTGCGGTTCATCCAGTTGTAATTGGTGGCTAATAAATTGGCAACGGGAATCGCGTCGCATCGAGGGTTGAAATCATCTAATTTGAGTTGTACCGGATTTTCCGGCTGCGGGACATCTAAAATTCCTGAAACAGGTTTAATTTCAATTACCGTAGCGTTACCATCAAAGTGTTTTGCGATCAATCCGAGTGCTGCTAATTTATCTAACATCATCCCGGCGGCGCGATAGCTCCCGCGATCTGTATCGCAGTAAAATAGTTCGGCGGCTTCCCGGTGAGTGCACAGCACTTCTGTTGCTGGCAATTCCAGTTTCGCCAGCGGTGGTTTGAGATGGGGCTGGCTTTCCTGAAGCTGTTTCACCAATAAGTAAATCCACAGCCTGATAAAGCATTCAGCCCTAGTGCGGGTTACGCCTACTCGTTTCATCAACAGCGAAACAGCCGTGCGGCGTTGAGATGGAGGATACCAAGTATCTAGTTTTGCAATATCCATTTCAGTCGAGAAGCAGCGAAGGAACTCTACTTACATATTGGCTCAACTACAATAAACTTCACCCCGCTTCCGGTTACTTGTTGCCGCTGTTGCTTAACTTGCGTGATTTGGGCCGACTCTACAAGATAGCTGGTTCCTCCTTAAAAGTTCACAAATCACAAATCACAATCAATTTTAGATATTTTCTGGCTTGATTTAACAAAACCACCAACCCGACTAAATTAGCATCTTTAGAGGTTTACGCTATGCACAGTGCTTATATCAATCGGATTGGAAAATTTTTGCCGGGAGAACCGATTAATAATGATGAGAGGGAAGAGTATCTCGGCAAAAAGGCCTCGCGCCCTTCGAGAGTCAGTCAGCGAATTCTCAACAGCAACGGCATTCAAAAGGGCTACTACGCGATCGATAAACAGCAGCAAAGACTATATTATAACAGCCAAATGGCAGAGTTTGCCGTCCGAGCCGCGATTTTTCGAGGAGAATGGAGAATCTGGAACCAGGGGCGATCGACTTACTGGCCTGCGCCACTACTTTACCAGACTTATTAGTATCGGAATTTGTCAGCACAGTACAGGGGGAACTTTCCGAATTATCTCCCCTAGAAATAGTGTCAACTCAAGGAGTTTGCTGTGGCAGAGTTAGTGATTTAAATTACGCCCCATCTCAACTCCAACCCAGTCAAAAACAAACAGCTATTGCGGTAGCTGCCGAATTTCCCTCGCGCCTGTTCAAAAACACCCTATTTGAAGCATAAACTTCATGTTAAGCGAGAACACCCCTGCCTTTCGATACATAATTTCGGCGCTGGATACTCTCCGAATTTGCCGATAATAGTTGCGAAAAAACCATCCCAACGCGATAGGAATCAGCTTAAAGATAGAAGGAAGCGAACTAATTTACTGCGCCAATGCTTATCCAGTTTGTACGTATTCAGGATTAGCCCACGAAACATCAACTAAAAGCTGGTTAGATTATTCCTCCTACCTCGATGCAGCCACAGCAGGAGCTTTTGACTTGCTGCAGAATATTCGCTTGCTGGACAATCTCATGAAATTAGGCATTGAAGGTTGACTGCGGTTGATTAAAGCAGGGAGAGTTTGTCCGCAAGAAATCGAGTGGCTGCTGTGCTGCTATTCGTCTCACTTTTTCCGGGAATAAATTGTATAACTTCTAAAACAAGCAGGCTGCATGATTCCTGAATAAAAATGGTTGACAAACTTTTACATTCAGGGAAATACAAGCGGCGTCTCCATTTCTTTAATGTTAAACGAATTATTCAATTCTGACAAGTTGGAGCCTGGACATAAAATCTTTTGTGTCGTGCCGAAAAGCTGCTACTTTACAACGGCCTACATGATGTTAACTTACCGCTATTTAATGACTGCCAATAATCTAGATAAACCCGCCTTCACACAACGAATAATCTACATCAACCCTGTCTGCGATCGAATCGAAAAAATGTACATTGGGATTGTGCGCCTTGTGGGGGCGGGTTTGTCAGATTATTCGTTTCCGACATAGATGGTTTGTAAAATTCGCCCCGGAGCAATCTGAAATTATAGTGGATTTTTCAGGTAAAATTAATAGTAAAACTCAAGCTGCTGCTAGCGGTGGTTGTTCTGCTGCGTTGGGCAAATTGGGATTTACCACAATCCACTTGCCTGTAATCGGGTCGCGGTAAGTAATAAACGGATTAGATTTTAAAGGTTCACTGCAAGGTTTAGCTGCCATTTCTACACACTCCCAATAACTGGTATTGAATAACTGCTACAACACCATATCTTTAATTATCGGCTGTTTTGCCTAAAATCCGCGTGATTTATAACTCAACAATATGTAATATTTTAGCTATAGTTGGGTGACATATAGCACTGCCTAATGTGATTTAAAACTGCGTTTGCTGTGAGCAGTATCACCAAAAAGCCTCCGTAAAAACAATCTGCCTTCTGCCTTTTACCTTCTACCTTCCAGAGGGCGACTATTTTCAGTGTACATCTGATATTATTAAGTAAGGTAAAGACGTTTCTCAGAGATCCCCCTCACAAACTTATGGTGCTATTTGGATTTGGCAAAAAGTCGAGCCTGCCCTCTCCCCAAGAGGCATTGCCGGGACGGGCAGAGTCGATGTCGGTACCGACAACTCACTTTGTTAACGGCAATCCGCTCAAACCTCCCTTTCCAAAAGGCATGGAGACTGCCTTGTTTGGCTTGGGCTGTTTTTGGGGAGCAGAACGCAAATTTTGGCAGCAAAATGGAGTTTTTTCGACTGCTGTTGGCTACGCGGCCGGGATTACTCCGAATCCTACTTACAACGAAGTTTGCAGCGGGATGACGGGACACAATGAAGTGGTTCTGGTTGTGTTCGATCCGAAAGTAATTAGTTACGAAACGCTGCTAAAAGTTTTTTGGGAAAGTCACAATCCTACTCAAGGAATGCGTCAGGGCAATGATTCGGGTACTCAGTACAGATCGGGAATTTACACGTATTCAGCCAGCCAAAGGCAGCTAGCTGAAGCTTCGCGGGATGCTTACCAGCAGGCTCTGACGGCGGCCGGTTACGGCAAGATTACTACTGAAATTATTGATGCTCCTGAGTTTTATTACGCAGAAAGCTATCACCAGCAGTATCTTGCTAAAAACCCGAACGGTTATTGCGGTTTGGGCGGTACTAAGGTTTGTTTGCCTGCTATGTCTCAGGCTTAAAACTTTAGGCGCTTTAGGGATAGGGACACATAGTTTAGGACACAATAATGTTTTGTCCCTACACAAGAAATCGGGACAAAACATTGTTGTGTCCCTACAAAATATCTGGTGGGCGGGCTTATAGCCCGCCATAAAAAGCACCCTATGTTAGTTTTTTTAAAACAGGTAATAAATGCTGACTGCTGCTGTAATTATCAATCTACTAATATCTGTGGTCGGCTTTTATATAGCTGCGAAGGTGTGGAAAATCCGGCGGGCGATCGCAGGTTTTGAAATGCGGATCGCAGCAATGGAACGCCGCAGCAGCAATGTCCTCAGCAACTCGCCGGATTTCCTTGCTAAAAGGCAGGAAGGTACCCGCCAACTGCGACGGCGCTATCAACAACTGGAATTGCAACTGCAACAGGTTCAGCAACTTTTGGGATTGCTGGGTTGGGCTCGGACACTTTGGCTCCGGCGCGATCGACCTTTGAGGTAAGCTATCCTAAAACTGCTGCCCCTGCTGACTCCCTAGGATTTTCAACAAGATTTCTACCTTTGCAAAGGGCTGGGTTCGGGCAAACGTGCCTAAAATTGGTCTATGGAGAGAAGTTATAAAAATGTCAACTAAACGTTCAGGATTATTTATTGGCGGTTTGCTTGTGGGTTCTGCGATCGGGGCCGTCACTGGGTTGCTGATGGCACCGCGAACCGGCAAGGAGACGCGGCAGATATTGAAAAAATCGGCGGAAGCAATGCCTGCGTTGGCGGAGGATTTATCGACTAGCGTGCAGTTGCAGGCCGATCGACTTTCTGAAACTGCAATCCGAAATTGGGACGAAACTTTGATGAGACTCAAAGAGGCGATCGCGGCCGGTTTGGAAGCGACTCAGCGGGAACGCCAAACACTGGCGGAAACTGAAGCTGAAGTGAGCCCCCCCTCGCGCCCTCCCATCCGCTAAATCACATGAAATCCTCAACCCCAAATCTTAGATTCAAGTGAGCGATCCCATATTTTGGCTAGGACTTTCGATTTTGCTAGTAGCAGTTAGCCTGACTGCTGTTTTAGTGACTTTAATACCTGCGGTGCAAGCGCTGGCACGGGCGGCCCGCAGTGTGGAAAAGCTCGCTGATACGCTTTCTCGCGAGTTTCCGCCGACGTTGGAGGCGATTCGGTTGACGGGGCTGGAAATTAGCGAGTTGACGGATGATGTTAGCGATGGGGTGCAAAGTGCGGGGGAGGTTGTCAAACAGGTCGATCGAAGTATTGGTAGCGCGAAAAAGCAGGCGCAAAACCTGCAGGTTACAACTCGCAGCGTGGTTACCGGGATTAAAGCTGCTTGGAAAACTTTAACTCGGAAGCCACCGATTGCTGGGACAAATCGGCGATCGACAGATAGATTGTCGCCCAGTCAAAGAAGTGCGCTTTCGCTGAGGGATTCGGGTTTGGAGGACAGGTATTCTGGGGGTTACGGTGCCGGTGCAAATAATGGGGAATCGCCCAGGTTGAGGAGTAGCGAGGGTTCTGGTTTGCCGGGGGATGCTGAAGATTTTGAGGAAGTGTCGAAGGATTCTTGATTGCACCCACTTCCTCATCATCCCTCAACAGCACACCCATCCCACCAGCAAGGATTCTTATCAATAAAATCCATCAAGGCATCATACTTAGGCGAACCCTTTTGTTCCACATATTCCAAAGCCCCCCAACTTCCCCACTTACTAAATCCACCCACGTCCACAAAGTGCATGAAAAGACTGCCTCCAGCTTGTTTCCAACTATTCAGTAATTGGGTGTAGATATCATACATTTCTGGACGCCTATTTAATTCCATAAAAAACTCAGTCAGTTTTTCGTTATTCTCTACTCCTTCAGTACCTACAATATGTTGACCGCCCTCGTAAACAAATAACTTGAGACCTTTTTTTTGAGCCACATCTAAGAAATACCTAAAGTCATTATCAACATCTGGAAAACTATCTTTAAAGCCAGGAAGCAACCCGCCCTCTCTTAATTGCTTAAAAGCTTTCCCAAACCCGCCATCTGCGTCTTTCAACCAAGACTCTACTGTGCTGACACTTTCTTTCCCGCCCAAGTTGCCGCTAAAATATCCAGCTATGGCTACGGCATCAATGCCGTGTTGATAACAAGGTTTATTGCCCTCAGCTACCCAATAGGAACACTCTAAAGCATAAGTTTCTAAATCTCTCCAGCTTCTTTGAGCTCCTAACACGCAGACAACTCGATTCTTTTGATCCTCAAACACACCTTTCCAGATATCGCACATTTGAGCAGTACGCATTCCGTACCATTGCATAAAAGCATCGCCTTTATCTCCCCACTTCGCTTTACCTTGTTCCAAAGCATAATGCGATTGTGGAAACGACCAATTCCAAACTTCATTAGAATACTCTACATAAACTTTCAGCTTTGGATCTAAACTATCTTTTACCATTTTAGCAAAGTTAGTCATATATTCATCCGTAGCCTGATGCGGCATATTAAACCAGGGTTCTTCTTGGACTTTATTAGCTAAATTCACCATAATCTCTATGGGAACATTTCCTCTGTAAGCATAGGATACACTCTCTGGTTTAGGTCGGTTTGACCATTCTCTTTGTTCAGAACCATTTGTCCCCATCCAGTCCATAAAACGCAAAACTCTAAATTTTTTTATCTTTTCTATAAATAGCGGATTAAATATTTCACCACTTTGATAAAGCTGTTCATCTTGGGAGCGAACCATTTTAATATTGCGGATATAGTTCCCTGTTTTTTTGGGATCTGTAGCAGTAATTGTAATCATTATGCCTCCGCCTTGTGTGGCGTCCACATTAATGATATCCCTCCCGGGTTTCGACGCAGCCTCATCTTTTTGGCCATCAAAGTTATATTCGATCGCACCTTCACCCTCATAAGTAACAATATATTGTCCTGAAGGATAGCGATTGGGGATTTCCCTAAGTAATAGGGTACTTACACTAGTATATTTAGGAGCATCTTCAGGAGATGGGAGAGACTTCACCCACCCATTTTCATCAAGGTTTAAAAGATTATACTCCTCTGTATCCCATTCACCTTTACAGTTTGGTTGTTCGCTGGCGCATTGAGTTATCCATTGTCGAGAAGATTTGAAAGCATCTAAAAAGGGTAATTGTGTTGAGGAGTCAGCAATACCATGAAGCCCAACTCCTAATGAGGAGCGAGAATTTGATGTATTTTGTACATCTGCACGCACAACTACTTTGTTATTTACTTGCGGTGCTGCTGTTGGAGGAATATTAGTTGTTAAAGCCCAACATCCGGGAATGAAAATGACAAAAATTAATAAACCAAGGACAAAGCCCAAAGCTTGATTTTTCGCTCGGATACTTAATCGAAACATAAATTTTACTAATTTTATTATTTATAGTAATATAGGAGTCTATGAGACAGTTTAAGTTTTTATATTTTATCAAAAAGTTCCTTCTAAAACTATTAGCTATAAGATTATTAACATTTTTGCCTCTCTGTGGAGGGGCGAGATCCCTTTCTGTCCCCAAGTGCGATCGCCCATCTAACCGTCTTTATCGAAATCTTCGGTTTTTGGAGATTCTGAAGTTGAGGGGAATGTTAATTGGATGTTAATATCCATTGATATTGTACTTTGCTCCAGCCAACCTATATTAACTATCTTTATTAAAGCTTCTGTAGGTACAGAATTATTTATTTTAAATTCAGGAGAGGACTGAGTTTTATATCCGGCTTCTTCTAGCCGATCGCAAATATTGCGCCAATTTCCTACAGGTTCGTTAGGTACATCTGCGATTTTTTTAACATATTGGTATAAAGTTTTACATAAATAAACCTCTGCACTTTTGGAACTCTGAAACAGTTGGCGGGCGATTTCGGCGGGACTGCAACCGGAAAGCAATCCTCGCAGGTAGAGTTTTTCTGTTTCTGTTAGTCCCCTGCGCGATCGAGGAGAGATTTGCCGTTTAGCTTCTGCAAAAGCTTGGTACAGCCTTTCTAAATCCCAGTGTTTGGCGGCTTCGGCAAATAAGTCTTCTTTTGAGGCCATTTTCGGGCGTGGTGAGATGTGGCTAACGATAGCATAACCGAAATTGCTAGCGTTTGTTAGTTGTTTGCTAACAATAGGTAGTCTAGGATTAAATTACTGATTCATCGTCTAAGTGCAAATACTTAGAAAAGCGGGAAAGTGCGATCGCGATCTTTCAAATTTTGCCTGTTTAATTAACTTTCGTTAGTCAAACAGTTAGTTTTTGTTCCTTACACTGAGGTATTTCAATGGCTAAAGGTGATGAAATAGCGAAAGCGGCAGGTTCCGCTGCTGCGGGTGCTGCAGCGGGTGCTGGTGTGGTAGCTGCTACAGGTTTGACGGCAGTTGGTGCCGTTGGCGGAGGTGCTGGTATTGGTGCTGCTGCTGGGCCCGTTGGTGTAGCCGTAGGTGCGTTGGCTGGTTTGGCATTTTACGGGATTAGCAAGGCTCTTTCTGACGACTAAACATTGACTCGCGCCAGGGACTTCAGTCCCTGGCTAATAACTAGGTTGTTGATATTTAGCGCTTGTTGCACGAGTCCGCCGGGGGTTAAAAACCCCCGTCTCATAGCGAAAGTCCTCTAAAGAGGACTAAATACTTAATGTACAAAATTTTCAGTCCTCTTGAGAGGACTTTCGCTGTTAGCCAGGGGTTTAAACCCCTGGCGAATAGGTTGGTAAGCGTCAAATATCTATCAATTTTAACCGCGCATTTCTAGCTCTAACTTAGCCCCTCCCTCAACTAAAAAGTGTCAACTTATGTCTTCTCAAGAATTCCAAGCAGCCTACAACAGCATCTACGACACAGGCGATCGGCTCTTACAATATCTTAAAGAATTCCGAGAGGGACTCGCCACTCAGGGAAATGAAAGTCAAGGGCTACAAAGCATTGAAAATGACATCAACAAAGCTTTAAAAGGTTTGCAAGCTCAGAAGTATCAAGTAGCCGTCATAGCAGCAATGAAAGCAGGCAAAAGCACCTTCTTGAATTCTATCATCGGTGCTGATATTCTGGCGAGTGAAACGGCAGCCTGTACCATCTGCCGTACAGATGTTCGACACATTAAACCGGGCAAAAATCCCCGACTTTTAGAGTATCGAGAAGGACAAAGAAAACCAGTCATTCTTGTTGAGGGTGACGCGGGCGAAATTCAGCAAACATTCCTGCTGCGTACCCGTGAAATTCGAGAAAAAAGCAATCCTGACAACACTACACGCTTTGAGATAGAGCATCCAATTGAAGCAATTAGCAAATTATCTTCTCTAACAGGTTTTACCTTAGTTGATACTCCCGGCCCTAATGAGTGGGATTCGGCAAATTTTAACACAAATGCACTGAAGCAGACAGCACTAGAAGCACTGCGAACCTGCAATGCCATTCTGTTTATTTTAAACTACGCTTCCTACAAAGATAATGCGGTTTCCGATTTGTTTAAGGATGTTGTCGAAAATCGCAAGGACTTCATAGCCGAGAACACGGGTAAAATTTATTTTATCCTGAATAAAATTGACCAGAAGACAGAGAGAGATAGAGAAATTGCTGAGGTCATCAAAGATTTGCAACTAGAGTTAGCTAGCTTTGGTTTTCGCAATCCAGTTATCTACCCTGCTAGTTCAAGACAAGGGCTTCTAGCGAAACTGATCCAGCAAGGAAAGGCTACCGAAAGCCAAAAGAAAGATTTCAAAAAATTCTTTAGCGCTAGGTATGCTACTGAAGATGAGGAAGGCAATCAGATTATTCCTGCACCTTGGAAAATTGCACCGCAAGCGCTTGAAGATAGCGGTATACCTACCATTCAAGAAACAGTCATTCAAAGAATTACTCAAAATTCCGGCTGGCATCTATTGAGTGAGGTTGTGGCAGAACTTGATAAAGCTGCTAAGGCAATGGAAGATACTCTAAATACAGAAATTAAAGGTTGGAAAATGGGGATTGAAGCCCTCAAAGAAAAAGTAGAAGACTACAGAAGACGTTCAGAGAATGCGAGGGCTAACATTGAATCTGTAAAGAAAGCTGTAGAGCAACAGAAGCAAATACTAATTTCAGGATTTAGTCAAGGCATTAACACATTTGCTGATGTGGCTAAAGCTCAGATAGCCAGTGAGATAGATAAAATTGCAGAGTCTCGTTCCGCCAACTCTCCAAAGCAAAAAAAAATTCAACTTACTCCCCAGCCAATGCCACAAATTGAAAAAATCCGCTTCGTCAGACAAAGAGTGGGAGAAATTGGAGAAGCTCTATTAGGATTAATTCCTGTTTTTGGTAAAGAATTAGGCACAGCATTCAAATTTAGCGCATCTCTCTGGGATAAACTTAGTGAAACTGTTCCTGAAACTTTCAATGGTTCTGTCTATCAACCAGATTATAACCCTGAAAAGTTCGATCCGTACATTATTCGTTGTCAGACTCAGACTGAAGCTCAAAAAATTCTAAAAACTATTAATGATGTCTGTGCGCCAAGTATTGAAAGTTGGTGGATAGATACTCAAGATCAGCTAGTTCGAGAGGGTACTAGCATCAGAGAGGAGTTAGCCACGAGGATTCAAGAAGATATTCAAAAAATATCTGATGAGTTGTCTAATTATTTGGGTGATGCTTTACAGGTTAAACTGAACATTAATCCGATTCAGTTTCCGAGTTTTGATTTCCCCGGAATTGATGCAGGGATTCAACGTCAAGTAGAGGTATTTACCAGGATTAAAAATATAAATGAGGTTCAAAAGGAAAGCCGAAAAAAGAAATCAAATAGTTTATGTAAGGGCGATCAAACTTACACGGTAGACGTTCCTATTGAAAAAACAATAGAAGTTCAAGACCAGCGTACTATTTATCAAGTTGACTTGCGCCAAACTCTAGAGCAAATCAAACAAAAAATTGATGACAATGTTTCGGGAAGCCAATTGCTCCTAGAGCAGGTGATTGAGCAACAAGTTGATACTGACTTCCGAAGTGCAGAACGGCAAATCAATGATTACATCAACAGGTTTCAAAATGACTTCGATCGCGTTTTGAAGGAACGGGAAACGAAAGAAGCAGAAGCGCCGGAAATTCTAGCTCGTCTTGAGTATCAAAAAGCCAAGCTTATTGAGTACCTCAGTCAATTAACTTCGATTCGGGAATCTCTCAATAGTTGGAAGCCAGTTAAGTAAAGTTAGAGAAAGTACGATCGCCCTTTTCTTCCAAAAGTGCGATCGCCCTTTTCCCCAAATCACAAAAAGAGCGATCGCATTCCCTCTCTATCATCCTTTCCTCCCCAAGCGATTGCTACAGTCCTAATGTGTGTCTGAGTGCAGCATCTACAGATACCATATCTGACCAAATACCGATCGCTTTATCAATTTCTGAATCGAGAACAGTGACAATATTATCAGTCATAATCACCGAATTTGTTATTAATCCCGTTTGCTGTCCTTCAGACCTTGTGATATCTACCAACACTCGACTGGGATGCCCAGCACGAGCCAGATTCCTCGTAATCATTGCCACAATAGTCTGCGACAAATTAGTTCCTATACTATTAGCCTGAATGACCAAAGCCGGTCGCCGCTTAGCGGTTCGCAGGCTAGAATTGGGAAACAAAACTAACACCACTTCGCCACGATTATAAGGCATCGTACACATCCATTTCTGGACAGTTCCAATCTTCAGCAAAACTTTGCAGCCTAGCACGCAGATTTGCTGCTTGTTCTCGATTTATACCGCGAGATTGTAAATCTATAGCTCCCTTTTTTTGTCCCTCGTCAATAAAGTCGCCAAGTTTTGATTCTTCCTGATTTGTTGTAATTTCTGCAAGTAGCCTTTGATTCATTTCCAGATAGGTCGAGATTGCTTCATTCACTACGTCGCTTAAATCCCGATTCATCAGGTTAGCGATCGCAGAAAGTGCTGCTTTTTTCTCGCTGTCCAGTGTCAGCATCATGTTTTCTTTGCTCATTGTTTGTGCGATCGCCATCAATAGTATTATTATGCCATTATAGCAAAGAGTCAATTCAAGGGTCATAGCTACCTTGGTAAGTGCTGTAGATGCGGTAGCCAGGGAGTACAAAAGCCATGCCAATTGGACTCTGAATTTTCCCCGGATAGCTTTCTTCTGTCAAGCTACCCCCAATCCGAATTTTGAGCGCACCCAGCCAAATGTAGAGCCCTGGAATTAAAGAATCTAAACTGTAAACGATCGCTCGCATTTGAGGATCCGGGGGATTAATCGGTTTTAAATACTGTCGCTTTTCAGGTTTAGAAATGGACATGGCACTGATTCCTGTGCGGTATGGTGGAAAAGCGGTCTTGTTGAGAACATTTTAACATAGCCTAACTTTCACTTTTCTAGTGTCAAGCTTACTTTAGTATTTTGTCACCCTAGCCCTAGATATTGTAGACTGGGATATCGAAGAAATTGGCGAAAAAGCAGGTTTTGATATTCAGTACAAATACACGGGAGTCAATGACCCGAAAGATGAATCTTTAGCTTGCGTAACTCAGTTTGTCAGCATTTATGAAGGCTCGTCAAAGGTCGATCGCGATTTGGAAATTTTGATTGCAGCCGGCATCCCCTGTCATTTATTTAAAATACTGACTGACAACGATGACATCGATTTGAAGCCTGTAACGCAATACCTCAAAGCAGTCTGATAATGTCTTGGGCGTAGCGTAATTGTTGCTTTTTCAAAGTACCCGCGTGCGTAGCTATCCCGTAGGGAATCGCCCTTTTCTTCCCAAAGTGCGATCGCTAATCTTTCAATAGACCCTCAATTTACACATATAAAAGCTGATTGGCGATTTCATCAGCCGTTAACGTATTTAACAGAATAGCAACCCGTTGGACAATTTCATAGGCGTTCTTTTGAGGAGTCACAATAATTCCAGAATGTTCCCGTCCTTCAGTCATATATTCTAGGTGTAATCGCTCAAAGTCCACGCGATTGTGAGTCAGCAAACATCGATCGACAGATGCAGCATAAGCCAATTGTTGGCTATCCAATTGACTCAACATTCCCTGTTCGCTGGTTGTCGTCACATCAAAGCCCCTAGCCCGCAGCAAAGTCGCTACCAGCCTAGAAACATCTTCATCTGTATGAATAGTTGCAAATAGTTTCACAGTTTTTTCATTGCAGCTTTCACAGCAGGATGAATCAAGTCTTCAGGAATTCGATTCCGCTCAATATAAGTATTTATTTCTTCTTGGTTATCCAAATAAAAGCTCAGTGCGTCAAAAATTTGAGCTAATTTCAGATGAGGTAAGTGCATCGGAATTTCTTCAGGAGTGATACCCAAGCGCCACAATTCCACGATCGCACGAACGGAAGTTCTCGTTCCTGCTATAATTGGTTCGCCTTGCAAGATTTCAGGGTGACGTGCGACATAACGCGAAGCAGATTGTGTACTCATGATAGATTAACCGGACACATCGATCTTGATTATAACTTACCCTAAAAATCGGTTTTGTTGATGACACTTTAACATCACCTAATTTTCATTATCGTAGTCAATAGTACCAAAAAATTCCAATATTTTTAATTGTTTGCGACGTTGAATCTACTCGCGTAAAGCTGCTTCGATTAATGTAGTAGGTGTTGGATGGTTACTCAAATCAAGAGCTTCTTGAAAGAGAATTTTGTCAATTTCTAGCGTAGTTACCATATATTTTTCTCGTGCAAGGAGGGTATCATGTAATTGCCACCGAGCAATGCTGTAATTTTAGTGTAGCACTGAAACTCTATCAAGGGGCGATCGCTTTCTGCATTTAGGTCGCGGGAGTATGAAAAGCCGGGTTTCGCTGCTACTTTCTGTGAGGGAAAATACATGAAAATCCGAGAATCTCTTGGTCAAAGCGTCTGGAACCATTCTCAGGGCTGGTGCTGCCAGCCTCTTGACCCCATACCGCCCGGTCATATTGCCCTGGCTGTTGAAGTGACGGATATGGCACTTGTAGACTGGGATATCGAAGAAATTGGCGAAAAAGCAGGTTTTGATATTCAGTACAAATACACGGGAGTCAATGACCCGAAAGATGAATCTTTAGCTTGCGTAAGTCAGTTTGTCGGCATCTACGAGGACTGGTCAAAGCTCGATCGCGATTTGGAAGTTTTGATTGCAGCCGGCATCCCCTGTCATTTATTTAAAATACTGACGAACAACGATGACATCGATTTGAAGCCTGTAACGCAATACCTCAAAGCAGTCTGATAATGCCTTGGCGATGGCGCAATTGTCGGCTTCTTTTTTCTCAAAGTGCCATCGTCCCTCGGACATCTCAAATTTAAAAGAACGAGATCCCTTTCCTTCCCAAAGTCCGCGCGTGCGGAGCTATCCCGTAGGGAATCGCCCTTATCTAACTCTATTCTCCTGACATTAGTAAGCAAGTGCCAGTTCATATTGCAGAACTAAAATTTCATCAGCTTTCAACATAGCCATAGCATATTCAATCCCTTTACTATCAGCAAACTCCACTAAATACTGACATTCCTTTCCCGTATCATACACTTCAATAATAGTTCCCACAAGTCCAACTGGCAAACTAGAAATAGATGCGTATTCTGATCCCACTAGCGCTAATCGCGTATTTGAAATCGGCTTGAGAATCGCAACAGAATCCAAAAGTTTAAAGTTTTCGATCATAGTTTAACAAAAGGTGAAATCCAACAACGGTTAGAATTAGTTGAAGTAATTTCCCAGAAGAGCCTTCTCAAAGTTGGTAGGGGCAGGTTTAGTTAGGATATACGCGATCGCAGCGAGTTTACCCCTTTCACGCACCCGCCCTACCCTAGGATTTACGCCTTACTTAAGCCTTAAGTTCGCCGTGCTAAACTCAGAAGCCACAATCATCGACCCAATCCCCGCATCCGTAAATATTTCTTGCAGCAAAGCGTGAGGAATTCGACCGTCAATAATGTGAGCACCCTTAACACCCTGAGCCAAACTCCGCACACAGCAATTAACCTTCGGAATCATCCCCCCAGACACAACTCCCGACTCAACCAACTCTCTCGCTTCCTGAATATCCAACTTAGCAATCAGACTCTCTGGCTTGTGATAATCCTCCAAAATTCCCGCAGTATCAGTCATCAAAATCAACTTTTCTGCTCCCAAACCAGCCGCAATTTCCCCAGCCACCGTGTCAGCATTAATGTTGTAAGATTGACCGTGTTCATCCGCCGCCACGCTCGACACCACCGGAATATAACCGCCGTTCACCAAAGACTCCAAAATCTGGGTTTTCACGCCGCTGACTTCACCAACAAACCCAATTCCCTCCCGGCCGTCCGGACGAGCTTGAATCAGATTGGCATCCTTGCCGCACAATCCCACTGCTTTGCCGCCAGCTTGGTTAATTAACGAAACAATTTCCTTATTTACCTTCCCGACCAAAACCATTTCTACAACTTCCATCGTCGCCGCATCAGTCACCCTCAAACCATCCTTGAATTGCGGCTCAATTCCCAATTTTTCCAGCCAAATATTAATTTCCGGGCCGCCGCCGTGAACCACAACCGGACGCATCCCCACGCAAGCTAGCAGCACAATATCCCGAACCACCTTGTCTTTGAGAGTGCTATCTTTCATCGCCGCACCGCCATATTTGACCACAATGGTGCGACCAGTAAAGTGTTGAATGTAAGGCAGTGCTTCGGACAGCACCTCTACTCGATTAGTGTCCGAATTCCTAACAAAATCGCTTTGTTTGAGCATGGGTAAATTACAAAAGACTAAACACTTAATTCTAAACTTTAATGGCTAAAGCACATATCAACAGCCACAAAAATCACTTTTTCCCTGGATTTTATCGACGCGCAGGCCCGATCGCCCTTATTGAGCCCAATCCTCAAAATATTAATAGGTTTTTTTAATAATTGTATTTAAAATTTTGTATTATAACTTATACGATTCTTGCTAAAGTCAAGAAATGTATAACTCCCTTGATTTACTTAACGTTTTATGTTAAATGCTGTCACCCAAGACTCCGAAAACCTTCAGTACAAACTACCATTAGAGGCTGACTCCTCCCCCCGGATGACAGTATTTTGCGATTTAGACGGGCCCATAGTCGATGTGTCCGATCGCTACTACGCCACCTATCAACAGGGATTAGCCGACACTCAAGCAGCTTATCTTGCTAGGGGAATCAACCTCAACCTCCAAATCCTGAGCAAACAGCAGTTTTGGCAAATGAAACAAAACCGAGTGCCCGATGCTGAAATAGCCAAAATTTCCGGCTTGTCGGGAGAAGAAATTCACGTTTTTCTCGGATGCGTGAGTCGGATTGTCAATCAGCCAGACTTGTTGCACTTAGATCGCATCCAGCCGGGAGTGCAATGGGCGATCGCACTTCTCCACTCCCGCGGCGTGCGCCTGATTTTAGTTACCCTGCGGCCGAGAAATCAAGCCGTTCAACTGTTGCAAAATTACGGTTTAGCCAGACTGTTTACCTGCATTAGCGGAACTCAGATGGCGGATGCCGCCTATCACAACTATACAGCCTTAAAAACTGAATTGTTGGTCCAAGTTGCAGAAGAATTTAAGTCATCACTGGGTTCGGCTTGGATGATCGGAGATACAGAAGCAGACATCCTCGCAGGAAAAGCATTGGGAATACCTACAATTGCCGTTACCTGCGGAATTCGCAGTCGCTATCAACTGCAACAGCATCAGCCTAATTTCATTCTCAGCGACTTGATTATTGCCGTTCATCACTTATTAGGTTCGAGCCAACAAGTAATAGTAGAATGACTACAGTCAACAGTTAACAGTCAACAGTTAACACTCAACTGTTAACTAATGACTGACTAAGGCTTTTCTAAATTCCTGGTCATTTCCCACAAGCGATTGAGGGGAAAATAAATCACCGGAGCCCAAAGACTGCTAAGAATAGCAGAACACAAAGCCACTCGCTGGTGATAGGTCCAAATTTCCAGTAAAGCCCGATCGCCCATAGCAAAAAATTGCAGCCCGATCACCGTTTCCGCTACCACCGCCATTCCAAACACAATTAACGCGATCGGAATCGGATCTCTCTCAACAATATCTGCCGGAATCGACCAGGTTTTCTGCAAAACAACTGTTAAGACTCCTACAACAACTAGACTCACAGCGTGGGTGGGATCGGGAGCCGTCATCGCATCTTGAAGAAACCCCAAAACCAAGCCCATGCTAGCGGCTCCCCAAACTGTACGTTTCCGCTTAATACTCCAAGCAACCAACCAAATTAACAGCCAGTTGGGTCCAATTCCCAGCAATTCCATTCCCGGCAGCCGAGTAGGCAATATCAGTATGCACAGCATCACAGAAACAAATGTAACGCCGAAGTTGAGAAATTGGCGCGATCGCGAAGACATCCGAGATAAAGCTTTCATTGCTGCGGTACTCCCCCAGACGGTGCAGAAGATTGACTCTGCGAATCCTTTAATTCGGCTTGCTTAGAGTGGGGGTAAACCACCGCCCACTCCAGAGAATTCATAGGTGCAGAGAACTCAATAACAGCTTCTGGAGCCGGAGCTTTATTCATATCAACCGAAACCACTTTTCCCACCGGCAAACCAGGAGGGAACAACTGACTGAAAGAAGAAGTTGAAACCACATCCCCAGGCTTGACATTGGGAACATTATCAAAAAACTCCATCACAGCCTGATTTCCGCCTTTCCCGCGCATAAAACCCATGTGGCGAGTGCGGGTAATTCCCACACCCAATTGACTCGTAGCGTCGCTGACCAACAGCACCAAGCTAGTATTAGGAGTAACGCTGACAACCCGGCCTACCAAACCGCCCGGGCCCATCACAGTAAAATCTGCTTTGATGCCATCGTTACTGCCGCGCCCCAAGGTTACTTGCTGCCACCAGTGGCCCGCACTGCGGCCGACAATAGGAGCTACAATCCCGGGAGGTTTCTTAGCCGAAACGTAACCTAAAAGCTCTTTTAGCTTCTGATTTTGAGTTTCTAATTCTAATATCTGCGCTTGCAATTCTTGAGTGCGCGCCGAGATGAGCTGCTCTTGCCCCGAGCCGTTGGATTGAAACGGACGACTCACCAAATTGTAAACTTCAAACAGTGCAGCACCTTGTGTTTGTCGAACTCCCCAAGCGGCAGTTACAGCTAAACCTAAAAGAGCAATTTGCAGTCGCAAATCCCACCACTTGCGGAATGTATTTTTTAGCATAATTTCAGTATTCTAAAATTGTTAGGTCAGGATTTTAGATTTGAGATGGCAGCCCTATTTCTAAATCCAAAATCCCAAATTAGTTAACTACATATTGCGCGACGACTGCCCGCTAAAAACCCGTTCCAACTGTTTGTTTTCCAATACCCTACCAGTTCCCAAAACCACGCAGCACAGCGGATCTGCTGCCACGTGAGTGACAATTCCTGTTTCGTGACTTATCAGAGTATCTAAACCTTTCATCAGGGCGCCACCACCAGCCAGCATAATTCCCCGGTCAATAATATCTGCTGCTAATTCCGGGGGGGTGCGTTCCAAAGTACGCTTGACAGCTTCCACAATTACTGAAAGCGGTTCCGACATACTTTCACGAATTTCTGGACCTTTGATCGTAACAGTTCGCGGCAGACCCGACAGTAAGTGCAAGCCCCGGACTTCCATCATTACGTCGTCATCCTCTGGAGTTGGATATGCAGAACCCACCTGAATTTTAATTTCTTCAGCAGTGCGTTCGCCGATGACCAAATTGTGAACTTTTTTCATGTATTGGACGATCGCCTCATTGAGTTCGTCGCCGGCTACCCGCACAGACTCACTGATCACCGTACCTTGCAAACTCAAAACCGCAACTTCCGTCGTACCTCCGCCGATATCTATAATCATATTGCCAGTCGCCTCAGCAACAGGCAGTCCAGCTCCGATCGCCGCGGCGATGGGTTCATCAATTAACCGCACTTCTCTAGCACCGGCCTGAGTCGCCGCCTCAATGACAGCACGCCTCTCGACTCCCGTTACACCGCTGGGGATACCAATAATTATCCGCGGCGAAACTAAGCTTCGGCCTTCGTGAACCCTGCGGATAAAAGTCTTAAGCATCAGTTCGGCAGTATCGAAGTCTGCGATTACCCCGTCGCGAAGCGGGCGCAGTGCTATGACGTTCCCTGGCGTGCGCCCGAGCATTTTTTTAGCTTCTTCTCCAACAGCCAGCGGTATTTTTAAATCTTGATCGATCGCCACTACAGAAGGTTCCTGCAGAACAATACCTTTGCCGGATACATAAACGAGCGTGTTAGCAGTACCGAGGTCGATACCCATATCTCTAGATAACGAAAATCGATTGAGAAGACCCACTGATTCGTACCCCCCCCAAAACTAAAATACTATTGTGTGCAATAATGTTGTTACAAAAGTGTAACCGAGGTGGATTCTATTACGTTTTTCATCCTGAGTCTAGTCAGAAATGTACATTGTCGAGCTCAGGTTGAGCGCAGACTCGCCAATTATCCACCATCAATATGTTCTGGTAACTGGGTGTAAAATCAGGATGAAGCCCTCACAAGCGCTGTTCCAATTTCTGTTTGGAGGCTAGTGCGCGTGTTAACAGTTTAACTACATCACCGATCGACCACATTCCCCAAAAAGTTTATGAGTCTTAATGTTGTGACTTTAGTAGGCCGCGTCGGCGGCGACCCGGACGTGAAGTATTTTGAGTCGGGTACAGTTAAGTGTAATTTGACGCTGGCAGTGAACCGCAGAACTAAGAACAGCGATCAACCAGACTGGTTCAATCTGGAAATCTGGGGCAAAACAGCGCAGATTGCTGCTGACTACGTTCGCAAAGGCTCTCTAATTGGCGTAACAGGCTCTTTGAAGTTCGATCGCTGGCAAGACCGCAATACCGGTTCAAATCGCTCGAAGCCGGTAATTAAGGTAGACCATTTAGACTTGCTAGGTTCCAAACGCGACAACGAGTCGGGTATGTCGCAACACAACAGCGAATTCTAGCGTTTGGGGAATTAAGGAAGTAATATTTGTGAATTGGGTGGGTGCTCGTGACTTCAGAAAAGTTAGAAATTGTTCAAACTGAGTACCAAGCTGGGCAAGTAGCTTTTGAGAGTGGCCGATATGCTCAAGCTGTGCAGAGTTTAGAAACAGCTACCGGTTTAGTCGATCGAAATTCCCGGTTGGGCGGTGAGGTGCAGATGTGGCTAGTGACAGCCTACGAAGCCTCGGGCAATACAGAAAGGGCGATCGAGCTTTGCCGTGCCCTCACCCGCCATCCCCGCCAAGAAACCCGCCAGCAAGCAAAGCGCTTGCTGTACATTCTCGAAGCTCCCAAACTCACTATCCCTCCTGAATGGATGGTGAAAATCCCTGATTTGGCAGCTTTAGATGAAAATCAATCAATCAGTTTTCAAGCCAATCCGAACGCTGATATCAAGTACGCTAAACCCAAGCCCGCCGTACCAGAACCCGTAGATTTGAGCCAGGTTAATACGAAAGATAATAGGTTTATTTGGGTGGCGTTAATTGCGATCGGGCTAATTTTAGGCGGCTTATTTCTTAGTTATTAATCATTTTTTCCTTCGCACAAACTCTATCTCTAGGGTGCGCCTGGCCGCGCACCTTACCCCGACTGAGAAAAGTTAAGCAATGCCTTTTAGCAATTATAAAAGTATCAGCGCGGTCGCCAAAGAATTCCAAATTAATTGCCTGCGGGATAATTTCATTGTCGAAACAGAATTTGCAGTCAGCGAAGTTTTTCGGAATGAATTAGAATTGATTTTCAATGAAGGAGTATTTGACAACTCGGAAATCGCCATTTGTGAAAATATCATTTATCCTGTATTAAAAGAAGTTTGGAAAAATTATCGAAGTAATTTTCTCCTCTGGAGTCACCAAACCTTAGTCTATAATGAGAATCTGTCAGGAATTCCCGATTATATATTGGCGAAGCGCTCACCCCTCGGCACAGTAGTTTTTGACCAAGATAATGGGATACAAGCCCCGTCCTTCTAGGACGGCTTTTTATTTACTAAATTGCGCCCAAACTCCTCTATCAACTCACTAACGCTAATCCCTCTAATGCGAGCTTCTACTTTCATAGTCTCCCAAGCCGTAGGGGTTAATACTACTGTTTTTTTTGTTTTCACCTCATCATGCAAAATTGGTATATTTTTTAATCGTTTTTTGCTTGCCATATTTAGATATGCCGTATATACTAGAGCTATAGTATCAAACAACAGGAGGTGATTCAATAGTGTTAGTGCTGGAGTACAAAGCAGTGGTTAAATCCAGTCAAGCCAAGTTGATAGACGAAGCTATTCGTACAAGTCAGTTTGTGCGTAACAAGGTATTGCGTTATTGGATGGATAATCGCGGTTTGGGCAAAAAAGAACTGTACCAGTATAACACTCAACTACGAGCAGAATTCGACTTTGTTAAGGACTTAAACAGCCATGCCTGTCAAGCATCGGTTGAGAATGTAGAACGCGCAATTAACAAGTTTTTCGATAACTGCAAAAAGAAAAAACCTGGGAAGAAAGGTTATCCAAGGTTCAAAAAGAATTGTCGTTCTGTTGAGTACAAGCAATCGGGATGGAAGTTGAACCCATCAAAACGTCGTATTAACTTCATCGATAAAAAAGGTATTGGTGAGGTTAAATTGCTGGGGAAATGGGATATTCACACCTACCCAGTTGAGTTAATCAAACGGGTTCGTATGGTGCGTCGTGCTGATGGGTACTACGTGCAATTTTGCGTCAAGGTTGATAACCAGCAATCTTACCCCGTAACTACATCTGAAGTCGGGATTGATGTTGGCTTGGAATATTTCTATTCCGACAGCAACGGCAATCATGAAGAGAACCCGCGATATCTCCGCCCAGCCGAGAAAGATATCAAACGGGTGCAACGCAAAATATATAAAAAGAAAAAGGGGTCATCTGGCAGAAAAAAAGCGCGTGGTATTTATGCTCGGAAACATTTGAAAGTAACAAGACAAAGGAATGAACATGCGAAGAGACTCGCACGTAACTTATGCCTAGCTAACGCTAAGGTCGTCTTGGAAGATTTGAATATTTCCGGCTTGGTAAAAAACCACAAACTAGCCAAGAGTATCGTTGATGCGTCTTGGTATAACTTCCGCCAATGGCTCGAATACTTTGGCACGAAATTTGGACGGGAAATAATCGCAGTACCTCCACATTTCACAAGTCAGGAATGCTCAAAGTGTGGCGCTAAAGTGCAAAAGTCTTTGAGTACCCGTACCCATTCTTGTCCGCATTGCGGTCACGTCGAACAACGCGATGTGAATGCAGCCAAGGTAATTTTAAGTCGTGCAAACGCTAGGGAAGGGCATCCCCAAAGTAACGCTAGTGGAGTTGTAGCCTCTACCTCTGTTGGTCGTAAGACCTGCAAAGGCAAGCAACGACTGTGAAACTAGAATCCCCGCACCTTCAGGTCGGGGAGTGTCAAAAGCCCTATTTCATATTAGTTGAAGCCAAGAAAGAGAGCGCATTTGATGAAGGATGGGGGCAGTGTTTGGCAGAAATGATCGCCGTGCAGCGACTTAACAATGAACCAGAACAAACTATCTTTGGTAGTGTTTCTAATGGGGCAATGTGGCAGTTTGGCAAGCTCAAATTAGAAAGGTTTACTCAAAATAAATTTTTCTATACAATTCAGGAGTTAGAGCGACTGTTGGCAGCCGTTAACTATGTTTTTAAACAGTGTGAATTACAATTATAGAACTTGCGCCTCTTTATACAGCACTTACGCATAAACTCTACTTGTAGGGTACGCTCTTGGCGCGCACCTTACTACTACAGATAGTGTCAAAATAGACTCATTCCGCGTAACTCCTGTAGTTGCTAAAATAAAAAAAAGACCAAACCAGAAAGGCGATTATTGTGAGCGATTCAACCATAGAGCAGATTTTGAAATTGGCATCTCAACGCGCCGATGCCGCTGAAGTATACTACCTGTCGAGTCAAGACACCCCCATAGAATTTGAAAACAATCGCCTCAAATCCCTGCAAACCAAAGCACTGCAAGGCGTAGCACTCCGGCTGATTTCGCACGGCAAAATCGGTTTTGCTAGTTCCACAGATTTAACGCGGATAGATGATTTAGTAGATGCAGCGATTCAAACAGCCGAAATCGGCGACCCCGCAGAATTTGAACTCGCCTCCAACTTCCACCTAAAAGGCCCGGAAACCACCTACAGTCCACCCACAACTCAAGAATTAGTCGAAAACGGCAAAAACCTCATCGAGCAAGTTCACGCCTACAATCCCGATATTATGGTAGATGTCGGCTTTCACGTCCGCAGCGGCAGAGTGAAAATTGCCACCACGCAAGACCTGTATGCCGAAAGAAGCAGCCAAATAGTCAGCGGCTCGATCGCAGGAAATTTGGTACAGGGAGAAGACTTTATGCAAGCATACAGTTACGACCTAGCGCGCGATCGTCCCCTAGACACCAACAGCATCCTCCAATCACTCCTCGAAAAATACCGCCTCGCCGAACAATCAGCCACCATCACCAGCGGTTCCTACCCAGTATTATTTACCCCCAGAGCCGCCGCTAGCACCCTCGGCAGCTTATTTGATACCATCCTTTCTGGTCAAACAGTAGTTCAAAAAGCCTCTCCCCTAGCCGACAAAATCGGCGAAACCTTATTTGACACACGCTTTACCTTTTTTGAAGACCCCACTTTAGGCCCTTCTGCTTGTCCCTTTGACGACGAAGGTACGCCCACCACCCGCAAAATCTTGATAGACAAAGGTACAGTCACCGGATTTTATTGGGATCGCAGGTGGGCCGCTCGCGCCGGTGTACAATCGACCGGCAACGGTTTTCGTGGCGGATTGTCTCGCCCAGGCCCTGATTTGACTAACTTTTGCATTTCCCCAGGAAATACCGCCACTCAAGACTTGATAGCTAGCATGGACGAAGGTCTAATAGTAGAGCAGGTTTTAGGAGCAGGTCAGTCCAATCAGTTAGCTGGCGAATTTTCTGTCAATTTGGACTTAGGCTATAAAGTAGAAAAAGGCAAAATTGTCGGCCGCGTCAAGAATACAATGGTGGCAGGCAGCATTTTTGAAGCCTTTAAAAATTTGGCAGATTTGAGCAGCGAAGCCGAATGGGTAGGCGGTGCGGCATATTTGCCGAGTATGCTGTTTCAACATTTGGGTGTAGCTTCCAGACAATAAGTTCAGTGCGGTTAATTTACTCGTTACCAGGCTCTGCCTGGTAATACATATCGTGAGGCTCTGCCTCGAATTTGGATGAAAGCTTGCGAGGCAAAGCCTCTGGACATGGGTTCCCAGGCAAAGCCTAGGAACCAGTTAAATTTAGTCATTACCAGGCTCTGCCTGGTAATACATATCGTGAGGCTCTGCCTCGAATTTGGATGAAAGCTTGCGAGGCAAAGCCTCTGGACATGGGTTCCCAGGCAGAGCCTAGGAACCAGTTAAAACGTGCAAAACATAGAAACAGTGTCAGCAATTCAACGCTTTGCTAATTCATGCAAATAGGTAAAAATAGGGAAAAATGTATAATGAAAGAGCAAAATGTCAAGGATGGAACTGGGAAGAAGAAAAAGAATTTTTTCTTTCTTTTACCTTTGGTTTTTTGCCTTTTAACTCTAGTGACTGGATGCGTTCAGTACGATGTCGGGGTGAACTTTGAGAGTCAAACTCGCGGCGAAATCGTGCAGCACATTAAACTAGGGGAAAGGTTGACGAGCTTCAGCAGCGAAACAGTTGCAGAGTGGTTGAAAAGCGTAGAACGCAGGGTGAGGTTGCTGGACGGAAAAACTAAACGGCTTTCTCAGACAGAAATTCTCGTGAGGATTCCTTTCAATAATGGAGCCGAGTTGCAAGACAAGTTCAACCAATTTTACAATCCGATCGCACAAACAGCAAAATCTCGGGTTGCAAGTCCCCTAGAAACCGATTTGCCGAAGTTTGAATCTCACCTGAATGTCAAGCAGAATAATTTGTTATTGGTGCTGCGAAATCGGTTGAGTTTGGAATTGGATTTACGCTCTCTTTCTCTGCTTTCTTCCAACGGCAGTCTGATGCTGAGTCCGGGGGGACTTTTGGAGCTAGACTTTAGCTTGAACACGCCTTGGGGCGCAAAAAGTATTGAAACTGTCGCCGGTGCGCTGGTTCCCGAAAGCTATCAGCAGGGCAAACAGTTAGTTTGGAAGCTCAAACCCGGGGAAACTAACTATTTGGAGGCGATATTCTGGATTCCCAGTCCCGTAGGAATTGGGGCGCTGATTATTGCCTTCTTTGTGGCGGCGGGCATTGCTTTGAAATATCAAATATTGCCAGCGCTGGGAATCGGCAAGAAACCGCAAAACATCGGTCAAACCTAAAGAGGATATGTCCGGCAGGGGCGGGTCAACCAATCTCTTCAATCAACTCTCAGAGCTCCAATAAACCCGCCCATCCCCGGATATTATAGTTAATTGACCAGATGCGATCTTATCAAAAAAACTGGCAGGATATGCCAAAAAACAGTTGACAAAGGGTTAAGAATTTGCTTAACCTGAATTGAGAATTAGGAACAGAGAAAATGCGAGCGCTAAATTTCTTCTTCATCTTTCTGATTTGCTTGGCTCTAGTATTTTTCAGCATCGAAAATACACAGCCGACCGCCATACAAGTTATTAAAGGCGTCCAAGTTAAAGCTCCGCTGTGCGTAGAACTAATTGTAGCGACCGGATTGGGAGCAATTCTAGCCTGGCTGTTCAGTCTGTGGTCGAGAATGCAGCGAACCCTCGCGTCGCGCCAAGAACTGCGCCAAGTTCGCGAAAAAGAGCAGCGGATTCAGGAATTAGAACAAGATCTCGAACGCTATAAAGCAGAAGTAGAAGCGAAACAACCTTTGTTAGAAAGTGCAGAAACGATAAGTTTAGAAATAGCAGCAAATGAGGGTACAACTGCTGAAATGACCGCCAATTAACTTGATATGCTCTCTCGTTTTCCCCGAAGCAAAATCTAAAATCTAAAATCTAAAATCTAAAATCGAATGGCCGTTTCCCAAGACCAAAATGGCTTAGAAACGATTTCCGAGGGGATCGCAATTTTAATTGACCTAGCAGAACGGGGAGAAATCGATCCTTGGGACGTTAAGGTAATTGAAGTGTTCGATCGATGTTTGAGCAAGCTTACGAACGCCTGCGATGCCGATCCGAGTAAGGATTTCTCCGATTTATCCCACTCCGGCCAAGCGTTTTTGTACGCTTCAATGCTGGTGTTGCTCAAAGCAGAAAGTATCGTCCTCTCAGAACCCCCCGCCAATCCCGACTCGGCCGACGAGCCGGCACTCGAAGACGCAGAGCACTCAGGAGGGCGACACTTGCCTCAGCATTTGGAGCGGCAATTGCGCCGTCGCGGTGTAGCTCAACTACCGCAAAAACGCCCGGTTACTCTCCCAGAAATGATTGAGCAGTTACAGCTCATGAAAGCAGCAATGGAGCAGACAGTTACCCCCCGGCGTCGCCCTACCTCAAAAATGCGATCGCAAGCAGCCCAGGCTATCTTTGACCTAGCTCACCAAGAAAACCTCGTAGAAACCGCTAGCGAACTCGAACGGTTTCTGGCTCAGCGGGGTCCGGAAATAGACGAGGGTTGGCTCGACTTGGACAAATTGCTCGAACTCTGGCATCATAACGATTTGCACTCTCCTGTCAACCCAGACCTCCCGGTATCGACTGGGGAAGTTCACTTGTCAAATTATGACCGCGTGGGCATTTTTTGGGCGCTGTTACTGCTGTCGGCTCAGTCTAAAGTAGAGTTGCTTCAAGAGGAGTTTTACCAAGACCTCAAAATCCGGGCGCTTTGAGCTTGGAGCGGCCTGTGATCGGGTTTCGGGGCGGGTTTTCCAGTCTCTCGAACTCTTGAGAGACTGGTAAACCCGCCCCCCGACGGCAATTGTACCTGCATTCACCCGGACTTGATATTATTCCTGATTTCTGGTTAGTTAAATCTAGGTAAATTAGGAATAAATGATTGATAGCCTGGTACGATGTGGCCTATAAACAGGTCAGGATTTTGCCGCGATGGATCGATTCGATCGCAACCGCTAGCATCTAATAGTTGAGCTGATATCACTTAACACAGGGTTGAGGAAGTTAATAATGAAAGCGATGATTCTGGCGGCCGGTAAAGGCACTCGCGTCCGTCCCATTACTCAGACAATACCCAAACCGATGATTCCCATCCTGCAAAAGCCAGTGATGGAGTTTTTGGTTGAATTGCTCCGCCAGCACGGATTTGACCAGATTATGGTCAATGTTTCCCACCTCGCAGACGTGATTGAAAACTACTTCCGCGACGGTCAAAAGTTTGGGGTACAAATTGCCTATTCTTTTGAAGGGCGGATTGAGGAGGGAAAAATGATTGGAGAGGCTCTCGGTTCAGCTGGTGGCATGAAACGGATTCAGGACTTCTCGCCGTTTTTTGACGATACTTTCGTGGTCCTGTGCGGCGACGCTTTGATTGACTTAGACTTGACTGCTGCTGTAAAGTGGCATCGGGAAAAAGGGGCGATTGCTACTATTGTTATGAAATCGGTTCCCCGCGAGGAGGTTCCCAGTTACGGAGTGGTTGTAACAGACGATTCTGGCAAAATTAAAGCTTTCCAAGAAAAACCTTCTGTAGAGGAAGCTCTGAGTACCGACATTAACACTGGTATTTATATTTTTGAACCGGAAATATTCAAATACATCCCTTCGGGCCAGGAGTACGATATCGGTTCGCAGTTATTCCCCGCGCTAGTAGCAGAAGGCGCGCCTTTTTACGGGATTAGCATGGAATTTGAGTGGGTAGATATCGGCAAAGTTCCTGACTATTGGCGGGCAATTCAGAGCGTGCTGCTGGGACAAGTTAAAAATGTTTCGATTCCGGGAATTGAAGTGCGCCCCGGCATTTACACTGGTTTGAATGTAGCTGTCAACTGGGATAAGGTTGATATTACTGGGCCTGTTTACATTGGGGGGATGACGATCATTGAGGATGGAGCAAAAATTGTCGGCCCGACAATGATCGGCCCAAATTGTTGGCTGTGCACTGGCGCGACTGTGGAAAACAGCGTGATTTTTGAGTATTCCCGTTTGGGTTCCGATGTGCGGTTGGTTGATAAACTGGTGTTCGGGCGCTACTGCGTTGATAAAACCGGGGCTGCGATCGATTTGCAAGCGGCGGCTCTCGATTGGCTGATTACTGACGCTCGCCAAGTTTTACCGACTCAACACGGAGAAGAGCGGCGCGCGATATCGGAAATTCTCGGTCATGGTGAATAATTGCTAATTGCTAATTGCTAATTGCTAATTACTCAAGGTAAGGTGCGCAGTGCGCACCCTACTTTTACAGTTATTATCTCACCTTTCAATTCTGGTAAGGTGCTTAGGTTGCACCCTACATTTTAAGACTGAAGATAAGTATATTGGCTGAGACTGCGCTCATAATTTTGCAGCAAAAGTTGGGACTCGGAAAGAGTAATTTTATTTTGCTGCAAAGCTTCTTCTGTCTGACGGCGGATGCTTTCAACCAAACTTTCTGGATCGTACTGTACGTAGCTGAGGACTTCTTTCATAGTGTCTCCTTTCACAACGTGTTCGATCTGATAGCCAGAAGGCGTTAGCTGAATGTGAACTGCATTTGCATCGCCGAATAAGTTGTGAAGGTTGCCCATAATTTCTTGATAAGCACCTCCCAAAAATAGCGCCAAATAGTAAGGTTCTCCAGGTTTGAGAGGATGCAGTTCCAAAACCGACTTCACATCTCGCAAATCAATAAATTGGTCGATTTTGCCGTCGCTGTCGCAGGTGAGATCGGCTAAAATACCGCGCTGAGTTGGTTCTTCGTCGAGTCTGTTAATTGGCATAATTGGGAACAATTGGTTAATTGCCCAACTATCCGGTACTGACTGGAAAACAGATAAGTTGATGTAATAAATGGATGCCATCACCTTTTCTAAGTCTTCCAAATCCTCGGATACATATTCTTTTTGTCGCGCGATCCCTTGTATTTTATTGCAGCAAGCCCAGTACAACTGTTCGGTTTTCGCCCGTTCCGCAATTCCCAAATAGCCTAAGTTAAATAAACTGACTGCTTCTTCCTTGAATTGGATAGCATCGTGATAAACTTCTTGGTAATTTTCGGGAGTGATAGATTGGTAAATTTCGTAGAGATTGCGCGGAATTTGGTGCGCGTTTTCGTCTACTGGTTCTGGTACTTCTCTGGGGACATCGCTAGTACCGAGTACGTCAAAAACTAACACTGATTGGTGAGAAGCGATCGCCCGCCCGCTTTCGCTAATGATAATTGGTACCTGGATTTTCCGCTCGTCGCAGGCATCTTTCACTCCCGCTACTACGTCGTTAGCGTAGTTTTGCATATTGTAGTTTTTGGAAGCGTGGAAGTTTGTTTTAGAGCCGTCGTAGTCAACGCCGAGTCCGCCACCTACGTCCAAGTAGTTCATATTAGCTCCCAATTTAGCTAATTCTACATAAATGTGGCTGGCTTCTCGAATGGCGTCTTTAATGACGCTAATTGAGGAAATTTGAGAGCCGATGTGGAAGTGCAGTAATTGCAAACAATCGAGCATTCCAGCTTTTTCTAGTTCGCCGACTGCGCGGATAATTTCAGGAATTGTCAAGCCAAATTTTGCTCGATCGCCCGTGGAGCCTCCCCAGCGGCCAACGCCTTTGGTAGTGAGTTTGGCTCGCACTCCCAAAATCGGTTTAATTCCTAATGCAATGCTCGCGGCGATTGCGAGTTCTACTTCCTCAATTTGCTCCAGCACAATTACGGAAGTTTGCCCTAGCCGCTGCGCCAAAATAGCAGTTTCGATGTATTCCCTGTCTTTGTAACCGTTACAAATTAACAAAGCGCCTGGAGTTTTTAAAGTCGCCAAAGCTATCATTAATTCAGGTTTCGAGCCGGCTTCCAATCCGAAGTGATGGGGTTGACCGAATCGCACCAAATCTTGAATTAATTGTCTGTGCTGGTTGCATTTGACTGGAAAAACACCGCGATAGACATTTTTGTAATTGTAGCGAGCGATCGCTCTGGCAAAACACGAATTTAAGCGCTCGATCCGGTCTTCCAAAATATCAGAAAATCGAATCAGGAGGGGCAAAGCCAAATTTCGTTGTTTGAGGGATTCTACCAGTTCGCATAAGTCGAGGGAACCGCCGCGATCGCCCTTGGGAGAGACTGTAACGTGACCGGCTGCATTGATCGAAAAATACGGTTCGCCCCAACCTTGAATTCGGTAGAGTTTCTCACTATCTTCTATTGTCCAAGATTTTTGTGGCAGTGGAGCCACCGTTATCAAAGCACTGTCAGGTGCTGCCAAACTCGTGACTGTTGGGGACTGAGTAGATAGCGGATCGAGATCGGAGAAAGCAGCGGTGGCTGGGGAACTCATCTTATCAGAAACCTCTTTTAGCAGTGGTCAAATAGATAGTTTATCGCACATATCGAGTTTCCTGATGCAGTTTAAAATTCACTTTGGGTGCCAGGCTGGACGATTTGAGAAAACAGATGTGAGATTTGACTCCACAGATCGATGAAAGTGGCAGATTGAACTAAAATTTAAATCGCGCTCGCCCTCCACCACTCATCAAGAAAATGGGTGTGAAACCCCGTCTTTCTAAGACGGCTTTTTAATGCACGGTACAATATTTATGGTCGCCGGTCCACCTGGACAATAGAGACATAAAGCCTAACACCAAAGCCGACGAGACTCGCAGCGGCGAAGAAAAATTGGCACGCCAGGATAAGCGTCAGGGGTGGCAAACCTCCCTGAATCACGTTAACTGAATAAGCATTGCTTTGTTTCCTTTTTTTTGCGGTGGGACACACCGTGGAGCGTCTGTGGAGCGAACGTAAGACCAAATCTCTTTCTTTCTTCAGCAGCAGTTGCTATGAAGCAGAAACCCAAATAGTGATGTTTGGGAATTCCCGTACCTTTGGCGTGGGGGAGGATGTCAAATATTCAAGCAAGTATCTATATGCAGGTAAGCCAGGAAACCGGGTTTCTGAGACGGAACCTAGGCGAGGAGTATTGTCGGGCGATCCGCCCGACACACACTAACCAAAAATCACCTCCGGCGGCGCCATATCAGCCCCCACAATCATTCTCCCGTCATTGCTAGACTGCTTCAAACCTGGTTGAGGTGCTTTTTCTTGGCTTTTCTGAGCCGGTGCAACTGAGGCGGGCGGTGTCACCTGGGTTTGAGGTACTGCCTGTGCTCCTGGCATCAGGGGTTGCTGCGACAGCCAACCCAAACCCCCTACAGCCCCAGCCATCAAAGCGGTGTAGCCGATGTACAAATGCACTGGACGCATTTGAAAGCTTTGGGCTGACTCGGAATCGGAAACAGACAAATACATACTGGGAATTGGGCTCGGAGCGGGTTTGGGCAAAGCATTCGCCATCGCGCTACCGTCTAGTCCCAAGGCGTCGCCGAGCCTGCGGATAAAACCTCTAACGTAAATATCTTGGGGTAGTTTCTCGATTTCCCCATTTTCGATCGCTTCGATGTGGTGCAGCGGCACGAGAGTTTGACTGTGGAGTTGTTGGAGGGATAGGGAGCGAATTTGCCGTCCCTTGCGCAATTCTCTACCCAACTCCCGCAGGCACTCTTCTCGCTGTTGAACTGCTTTTGCTGCTTCTTCTTCCTTGGTGAGTTTTTTCGGCTTCTTGGGAAAACCGAACCCTGGGAAGGATTTTCCGGAGACGGTGACAGTTTCCGGTGCAGCCGACTCGATTTTATTTTCGTCTTGGGGCGCTTGCTTGCTGTCTTCAGAATTGTTACTCTCTGGAGCGGAATTTTCAGTGTCGGATTCTGTTTTGGCGGGTGATTCCACAATAGCGCTGCGCCAATAGAAGACAGGAACAGGTTCTGGTAGCTCCAATTGTGTAAATTCTGCCTCCGTCCCAAGGGCGGGGCTGACAGTAGCCCAATTCTCTTGGGCTAGTTGCAGGTCAATTTTGTTTTCTTTGGGAAACAGGTCAAATGCCAGCTTGACGGCTTCTCTGCTAACTGCTCTAATTAAAATTTCGGCAGCGGAGGCTGCCGATCCCAACATTGTTTGCAAGCTAGCTAGAGCCTGGCTATAGGTGTCGCTACAGAGGAGTTCAGCTTCTATTTGGCTGAGGACAGAACGAAAATTTTCTTGAGGAATTTCAATAGTTGCGTGATCTGTCACCCCAAAATAAGCCTCGGGTTTCAGTGCCATGATATTTATCTTGTCTTACTAGAAGGTATCTGAGTACGTTCTTCGACAGCTTGGCCGTGATTCCGGATGTCGGTTGGGGGAGAGTGCCAGATGGGGAGAGTGTTCGAGTGGGGGAGAGTGTCCGGTGCCCGATGCCCGATGCCCGATGCCCGATTCCCGATGCCCGATGCCCGATTCCCGATTCCCGATTCCCGATTCCCGATTCCCGATTCCCAATTCCCGATTCCCAATTCCCGATTCCCGATGCCTGATGCCCGATACCCGATGCCAATTTTCTATTGCTTGTGAATGCGATCGAGCAACCAAAGAGCCCCGAAAATCCCGACAAAGTGGGCAACAGTGGCGTGAGTATTGGCGAGTACCACAAATATGTCTAGCGGCTGAATAAATCGGCCCAAATCGACTGCGGCGCCGAACAATGCTTGGGGCTGAGCTAGAGATTTGGCTAAAAGCGTGCCGCTGATGGCTTCTGCGCCGATCAGCGTCAGCAGCATTCCTGACAAGTTGCTGAAAAGTGCCAGCCGCACCTCTTTGATGGTGTCTGCTTTTTTGGGGCGGACAGCGTTAGCGGGCGATCGCAGTTGTCTCGACAAGCGGGTGAAGCGGAAAGAGCGATATACGCTGTAAGCGAGTACGGCCAGCCCGCAAATGGCAAAAAATACGCCGCCGCCGGTGCCGGCACTGTTTGAACTCCCAGCGGCGGTATCCCTGGGGATGGCGAAGGGGATGGCAAAGAGCAAAATGATCGCCGCTACCACCCCTAGCACTAACTGTACCCAGAAGCAAACCCAGCCTGTTGTACGAAGGGCAAAGGCTACTCGCTGTACGGCGACAGGAAGCTTATCGTTATCTAGCTGATTAGTCATATTTTGAGCGGGTATAATTAAGTGGCTTTAGTGGGCAGCAGTTTTTTATCTTCGGGAACGGTTGACGGCGGTTAACCCTCTTTATAATATAAGTAGCAATGTTTAAGAATTGTAACTAACATTGGATTTCACATTTGAATAGCGTCGATCGCAAGGTACCCAAAGCAATGACACAACTACAACCCACCGTCACTCCCAAACTGGAACAGCCAAAGTTTGGCTTCAACAGCTACGCGGAACGCCTTAACGGTCGAGCCGCGATGATCGGTTTTTCTTTAACTTTAATTATCGAGTATGTCACAGGGCAGGGGTTGCTGTCCTGGTTAGGTCTCAACTAATTTTAGCAATGGCGCGGTCAGCCTCACACTTTGTTTTGACTCGAACCGCAGCGGGTGTCACTTCTGCTGACCGCGACAAATTCGGGAATTGATTAAAATATTAATTACAGACAAGCCGAGCGACTTCTGTGTCAAGAGAGCTCGGTTCCCCGAATCTAAGAGCTGGCTTTTGGAGGTATTGTATATCGTGTGGAATTTTGATTTGACAAGCTTGGCAATTTGGCCTCGCTCCCGTACAATTCCCCACAGGCGAGAAGATTAATTTAGGTGAAGCTAGTCTGCCTTGCTAGAAATCCCGATCGTTCCGCCAACTCTAAGTTTTAGAGATTGTAAATAAATATAGAACAGAGTAAAACCAAATGAATGCTTCGTGGACGCGACTTTTGAGGTCAGCTTACCGTAGAGAGCCAATTACCAGCTTTGTTGTGACAGTGGGCGTTGTCGATGTAGCGATCGGCAGCATCGGTGCGAGTGGCTCTTTATTGGCTTTTGGGCTGGGTACCGCTGGGGTAGCGATGGCTCTGCGCTGGTGGCAAATTTACCGCTCAGGAGCCGAACAACCCGCACCTGCTGCGGAATACTATCTTCCTCCTCAGTCTTCTCGGCCCCAGTTGCCCGTGCTTAACGTGTCTAAAAAAAATCCTCCTTATTAAGATTACCGGGCAATGGCGATGGGGCGAGGTGGCGATCGACTCTCTGCATCTGATGCAGTAAAAGATAGGGCAAGAAAAGTCTTTCGATCTGGGATGCTTGGTTTATGAATATTTCTGTTGCCGAGAAACTGTACAGAATTGGTTCCGTAGCTGCCTGTAGCGGTTTGTCGGTGAAAACTGTTCGTTACTATGAGGAGATGGGCTTGCTGTCTCCTGCGGTGGAGCGATCGCCCGCTGGTTATCGCTTGTTTGGCGAAACGGTATTCAACAGGTTAGCGTTTATTAAACGATCTCAGACTCTGGGTTTGAGCCTTCAGGAGATTAAGGATATTTTACAAGTTCGCGATCGCGGAGAGTTGCCTTGCTCTGAAGCGAAGCAGCATCTAACGGCGAAGGTAGAGGAAATTTCCGTGCAAATTGCAGCCTTAGAAACTTTGAAGGGGGAGTTGCAAGGCATTCTCAACTGCTGGGAAGAGCAACCCTCGCCGGAGTCCATTACTCGCACGATTTGTCCGAACATTCAGCGGGACTGAGTAGCAGAAAGATACAAAATAAGGGAAGGAACTATCGGTTTCCTTCCCTTGATGGTTTTGTTGGTGGTTTTGTTTGTGCTTTGGTCGATCGTTTGGTCGATCGTGTTGAACTTTTAACTGTTTTCGCAGAGTTTGCTGTTGCTTTTTGAGTTGCCGAGCCCTGGCTGAGCCGCCTTTGCCTTTGGAGTTTCTGCCCTCGCTGCGGGGAGACTCCCAACTTTTTAGTCTCATGTTTTTAATTATTTGCACTACTTTTATAATACACTGACGCAATTTCACTGTCAAGTATTTTTTAGACAGATGTTGGCTAAGGAATGAGAATTAAATAACTTCCACTCTTGAAAGTGGGATGGGCGTCCCGCCCGTCCAAAAAGGACGGGCGGGA